>JAFYJH010000107.1 GCA_017538195.1 Prevotella sp. | reverse complement strand
TGAATCCTTCGTTTTTTTTTGCGTATTTCTATCGCCGTTTGTTTCGTTCCTGTGGCTTCATCAAAGGTTGCAGATTGGATACGGCAAGTTTTTTCGGCAAAATACTACCCCTTGCGGCGTGGAGATTTTCCCGAAAACCCTTGTGGCTTGAACTTTCCATTCCAATCTGCGGTTTTACCTTTGCCACGGGAACGTATCTAACGGGCGTACTGAAATACCTGCGAAGGTTCACGGGTCGGATTGCAATCGAGTGGAATGCATACTATAAAGAGCATTGTCCAAGAAAAAAAGGAAAGTGAACACTCATTAAGATGAATTGAGAAAAGCGTGGACGGCAAGCCCATGAAGCAAGTGTATGTCTGAAGGGACGGACAAATGTTCATCATCTGTCTGTACATACCGACACACTCTTGTGGGGATTGCCCATAAGCTGACAACTTTCCGTAATCCTCCCTTCGTACCTGTACGATGCGAGAAATACGGAATGTTGTATGCCAGAATGTTTTTCTGTCAGCATCTCTCAGACTTCATGGCTGACTGCCACCATTGAGGAACGCCCTTTCAGGAATGGAATGCGGAGAAGAGAGCCAAGTGGGAGAGTCTGCCCGAAGACTTTCAGGCAGGTGTTCACTTCGCTTTCTTCTCGCTCATCCTAAAAAGGGCAGTCCCAATGATGAAGCCGTCAGCCAAGAGGTGACTAAGAGAGAAATTGATGGGAAAACCTGATTGCTTTTCCAACTTTCGCCCGTCCTCACTGCCGACGGCTGTCATTGAGGGATGTCCGTAAAGGAGTGGCAAACAGGGAAGTGAGCAAGGCTTTCTTCTCGCCACTCCATTGCCTTACTATTCTTTGAGGCTTGTCCCCTGAGTATGGTATGGCATAAAGGAAAGCACCAATGAAAGGGCCGTCAACCGTGATACGTGGTGGAAGTGATGGGGCAAACCGTTTTTAATAGAAATGACAACTGAAATACATGGAATAGCCAACCAAAAGGAAACAAAATGATAAAAAACTTCAAGAAAATATCAATTTCTTTGGTGGTAACAGAATAAATGACTATCTTTGCACACACAAACAGGCGTTCTTTGGAAATGTGTATAACGAGACAGAATATGTAATTCAGCTCGTTTCCAAATCGTTACCCATACGACATATTAATTAAGGTAATTGATTGATTTTCAAATAGTTATAAATTTTTCCGTGACAACTATCGGCAGTTATGCGTTCCAAGAATGTACTGGGCTGACGAATATCACCATCCCGAACTCCGTGATAAGCATCGGCAATTCTGCGTTCTCTGGTTGCTCTGGTCTGACGAGCGTATCAATAGGAAAAAATGTAACCCACATTCGAAATTGTTTATTTGAGAATTGTACGAGTTTAAAAGATGTGTATTGCTATATAGAAGAAGTTCCTACTACTGCTGCCGATGCTTTTAACAATGCTAATCAGAAAAATGCCACTTTACACGTTCCAGATGGTGCTGTAAGCGAATACAAGTCAATTGCGCCTTGGAGTAATTTCGGAACAATTGTTGGGCTGAATGGTGGAGGCGGTGAAATTTTGAAATGCGCCAAACCGAAAATCTATTATTCCAATGGAAAATTATCGTTCGAGAGTGATACCGAGGGAGCGATTTTCCAATCAAACATTTCGGATTCGGACATTCGGCAATATAGTAGTAATGAAATTCAACTTGGCGTAACCTACAACATCAGCGTGTATGCCACCAAATCGGGCTATGAGGATTCGGAAGTGGCAACGGCGACGCTTTGTTGGATAGATGTCGAGCCGAAAACGGAAGGCATTAGCGATGGCACGACTGGCGCGAAGCAAATCGAAGCCAATGCCGTGCTGATTCAAAGCGAAAACGGTCGGATTTCCGTTTCGGGCGCAAACGATGGTACTGCGATTTCGGTATTTGGCACAGATGGTTTGCAAGTTGGCTCTGCCGTGAGCCGTAGCGGTCAGGCCGTTATCAATACCAATCTGCCCTCTGGCAGCATTGCCATCGTGAAAATCGGCAATCGCAGCGTTAAGGTTGCAGTGAAGTAACAGTCCCAAAGGGACGGAAAGACCACAGGCAGGGGCTTCGCTTCGCTTACTTTTGCCTGTAATCTTGCATCCCTTCGGGATTTGATGCCCTGCCACGCTGTGGCAGGCTACCCTTATCTAATGCCTACGGCATTCTCTTTTACTCCCCAATTCCTTTACTCCTAAAAAAATGCGAATCTTTTGCAAAAGTTCGCATTTTTTTCGTACCTTTGCAGGCAGAAAAAACTGAAATGATGATGAATACATTGAAGAAGATTTTGCCCGACGTGCTTGTCGTGGTGTTGTTTGCGGTGATTGCGTTTGCGTATTTCGTGCCTGCCGACTTCGAGGGGCGCATCCTTTATCAGCACGATTCGGCTGCCGGACGGGGTGCCGGGCAGGAGTCGAAGGAGTATTTCGAGCGGACGGGCGAGCGGACGAGGTGGACGAACTCGACGTTCAGCGGAATGCCGACCTACCAGACGGCTCCGTCGTACAAGAGTACGTCGCTGCTCTCGAAAGTGATGTCGGCCTACCACCTGTGGCTGCCGGAGTATGTCTGGTACGTTTTCGTCTATCTCTTGGGCTTCTACATCCTGATGCGAGCCTTCGATTTTCGTCGTGAACTGGCGGTTTTGGGATCTATTGTGTGGGCGTTTTCGAGTTATTTCTTCATCATCATTGCTGCCGGACACATCTGGAAAGTGTGGGCGTTGGCCTATCTGCCGCCGTTGATTGCGGGCATCGTGTTGGCGTATCGCGGAAAATACCTCTGGGGCTTCATCGTAACGGCGTTGTTCACGGCTTTCGAGGTGTATGCGAACCACGTGCAGATGACGTATTATTATTTGTTCGTGATTGCGATGATGGTAATTGCATTCATTTTACAAGGAGTTCAGGAGTTCAGGAGTTCAGGAGTTCAGAAAGGCTGGGCGCATATTCTGAAGGCGACGGCGGTATGCCTCGTGGCTGCGACTATCGGTGTTTTGATGAATATTTCGAACCTTTACCACACGTGGCAATATTCGCAGGAAACGATGCGAGGAAAGAGTGAGTTGGTGAAGGAAAATTCGGCGAACCAGACTTCGAGCGGACTGGAACGCGACTATATCACGCAGTGGTCGTATGGTATCGGCGAAACGTGGACGCTGCTCGTTCCGAACGCGAAAGGCGGTGCTTCTGTGCCGTTGGCGGTCAACAAAAAGGCGATGGAGAAGGCCGACCCGAACTATTTTCCGATTTATCAGCAAATCGGGCAGTATTGGGGCGAACAGCCGATGACGAGCGGCCCGGTCTATGTCGGTGCTTTCGTGGTGATGCTGTTTGTGTTGGCGTTGTTCGTCGTGAAAGGGCCGATGAAATGGGCGTTGTTGGCGGCGACGATTCTGTCGATTTTGCTCTCGTGGGGCAAGAATTTTATGGGATTGACCAATGTTTTCATCGATTATATGCCGATGTACGCGAAATTCCGCACGGTGGCGTCGATTCTCGTCATTGCGGAGTTTACGATTCCGTTGTTGGCGGTGATGGCGTTGGGGAAGATTTTTGGGAGTTCAGGAGAACTTGGGAGTTCAGAAGTTGCTTTCCCCTTCGGACAGCGACCTTCGGTTCAGGAGTTCAGGAGTTCAGACAATAGATATTTGAAGCCGATTCTGATTAGTTACGGCTTGACCGCCGGCGCGTGCGTATTGTTCGCGCTGATGCCGCAGATGCTGTCCGACTTCGTGTCGTCGAGCGAGATGCAGGCGTTGTCGCAGTGGCCGCCCGAACAGTTGAATCCGCTCTTGGCGAACCTTCGGGTCGTGCGCGAGTCGCTTTTCGTCAGCGACTGTTGGCGCTCGTTCTTGATCATCACGCTCGGAACGGCACTTCTGCTGCTTGCATTGAAGGGAAAACTTCGCGCAACCTACGCCATCATCGGCATTGCAGCGATTTGTCTGGTCGATATGTGGACGGTGAACAAACGCTACTTGAACGACGCGATGTTTGTCGAAAAGAGCGTGCGCGAGATGCCGCAGCAAAAGACCGCGACCGACCAGCAAATCTTGGAGGACAAGTCGCTCGACTATCGCGTTTTGAACCTCGCGTCGAACACGTTTAACGAGAACGAAACCTCGTATTTCCACAAGTCGATTGGCGGCTATCATCCTGCGAAACTGCGCCGTTATCAGGAGTTGATTGAGGCTCACATCGCACCCGAAATGCAGCAGTTGATGCCTGCCATTGCCGACGCGCAGGGCGATATGACGCAGGTGGCTGGCGACTCGATTTATCCCGTGCTGAATATGCTGAATATGAAGTACGTCATCGTGCCGTTGCAGGGCGGTCAGACCGTGCCGATTATGAACCCGTATGCCTACGGAAATGCGTGGTTTGTCGATCGATTGACCTACGTCGAGAACGCCAACGAGGAGTTGGAACGGCTCGGACGAATCGATTTGCGCCACGAAGCCGTCGCCGACAAGAAATTCAAGGCGCAACTGGGCGATGCCGTCGAGCAAGACACGGCCTCGGTGGTGACGCTGACGGCCTACGAGCCGAATGAATTGAAATACAACGTGCGCTCTGGAAAGGGTGGAGTAGCGGTGTTCTCGGAGATTTACTACCCGGGCTGGACGGCGACGGTCGATGGCTCGGAAGTCGAACTCGGTCGCGTCAATTACGTGCTTCGTGCTCTCAACTTGAAGCCCGGCGAACACGAGGTTGTGCTGACCTTCAAACCGCGTTCCATCAAGCGCACCGAAACCATCGCCTACGCCGCCTCGCTGCTGTTGCTGTTGGCTGTTTTGGGCGCAGGATTATTCGTGTTTAGAAAGAAAAAATCATGAAAAAATTGTTATCGCTTCCGCCGAATCTCGTGGAATGTTTTCACGACATTACCGGCCACTCGCGTGAGGAATGGTTTTGTACGCACGACCCCGTTGGTCAGAAACTCGGATCGGGCGGTGGAACAGCGTGGCTGCTGCAACAGGCATTTTTGGAAGGCTCGAAAACGAGTCAAAACGCAGAAAAAACGTCGTTTTCCGACTGGCTCGCCTCCGAGAAGCGAATCTTGCTCCACGCAGGCGGACAAAGCCGTCGCTTGCCGTCGTATGCGCCGTCGGGAAAGATTCTCACGCCGATTCCCGTGTTCCGTTGGGAGCGCGGACAGCGGCTTTCGCAAGACCTTCTTTCGTTGCAGATTCCGCTCTACGAGCAGATGATGGCAGCCGCGCCCGACGGTCTGCGCACGATGGTGGTGAGCGGCGACGTCTATATCCGCGCCACCGAACCCTTGCAGCCGATTCCCGATGTCGATGTCGTTTGCTACGGCCTGTGGCTCAATGCCGAAACCGCCACGCATCACGGCGTTTTCGTGATGTCGCGTGAGCGTCCCGACGAGTTGAAGTGTATGCTGCAAAAACCATCGGTGCAGACGCTCAACGAACTGCTTCGCGACCACCTTTATCTGACCGACATCGGCGTGTGGATGCTCTCGGATCGGGCTGTCGAACTGCTGATGAAACGCGCTTCATCTGCCCATGAAAAACTCCCCTCTCCAGTGGGAGAGGGGGCGGGGGAGAGGCTTCCAATTCAGCAATACGACCTCTACAGCGAATTCGGATGCAGCCTCGGCACCAATCCGACCCTCTGCGACGACGAACTTTCGCAGTTGAAAGTGGCGATTTTGCCCCTGCCGGGCGGCGAATTCTATCATTTCGGCACCTCTCGCGAGTTGATTTCGTCGATGTTGGCGATTCAGAACCTCGTCAATGACCAGCGCGAGATTCTGCACCACGCGAG
>JAFYJH010000016.1 GCA_017538195.1 Prevotella sp. | reverse complement strand
CGTTCACCGCATCGGTCGCACCGCCCGTGCCGACCGCGACGGTCGCGCCGTCACCTTCGTCAGTCCCGACGACATCCGCTATTTCCAGCAAATCGAGCGTTTCCTCGAGCGCGAAATTACGAAAAATCCCCTACCCGACGGCCTCGACGAAGGTCCCGAATACAAATCCGCCGAACCCAAACGCCGCAAAAAATGGCACGGGAAACATCGTGGCGGAAAAGGGAAAGGTCGGGGCAAAAGAAAACCGAAAAAACAAGGCGAAAAAGGCAGGAATAAGGACGCAAAACAATAAGATTTCCTACATCAGAATCATCAAAAAGGATTATTTATCGTCATAGTGTCCAAGCATTTGCAAAATATTGACTTCCACGACATTGTCATGAATCGTATAGACAATTCTATCCTTACCTGACAAACGACGGGAATAAGCATTAGACTTATATCTAAGTCTTTCTGGATTTCCCGTTCCCGTCAAAGGATGTTCGCGCAACTCTTCTAAAATAGTCCGTAGTTTCCTTAATCGGGCTTGATTGCCCGATTTCTTGATTTTCTCAAAGTCCTCCAAAGCCCGAGGCGCAAAAATCAAACTATAAATCATAGAAACATAGCATCTAATGCTTCTTTACTATCCACTCGCAGTCCCTTACCCTGTGTAATGTCCTGCTCTGCGGCCTCTAAATCACGGTAGAAATCGGCACTTTCGTAATAGTTACGCCGTGCTTTGCGCTGCGTTTTCACCTGCCAACCCATATTGCCTGACAAACGACGCAGAAAAGCGGCATCAGCCAGTGGCAATGTGACTTGTAAAGTTCTTGTTGTTGCTTCCATATCATGTATTTTTTACAATTCACCTGCGAAAATACAACATTTTTATGATATATGCAAATTTATTTGCAGAAATCGTAAGGAAAAGTGAAAAAAGGCAAGTTTTCTGTGAAAATCCAGAATAGATTGGACTTCATTTGATATCCGTAGTGAATTTACATTTTGGATAATTTGTACATCCATAGAAGACGCCATATCGTCCATTCCTTTCGACGAGTTGACCGCCGCATTTCGGACAGATTCCTGCATTGATTGCTGTATTTGCCTCGTATTGTGCAGCTCGAAGGTTTTGAATATGTTGCCAGTCGTTAACAACATCTCTAACGTTGTTTTTATTGAGTATGCTGAGTACCGTTTGAATGTCATCGTCTGCCAAGTATATCCATTTATACCCACTAATAACCGATAATAGTTCTTCTTCATAAACGACGTGATGGCTACTTTTTACATTATTCAATATAGCGTCGCCTGCAAAAACGACGATTGGCACTATCTTAATGTGTGGAATTTCAGCAAGCAATTGTTTTATTCTATAAATATGCCCTAAAGATTGCTTTACAGGGTTATAAAATTGATTTTTCGTTACATAGGTATAGGTTTTCCACCATTTTTTCGAATACGTTACATCAGTAGCTATCAACTGCGTCCATTTTTTGCGGCTATCATCGCCGTATATTTCACCCCGATAGTTCTTTGTTTCAATCACAAATATCCCATATTTGGAAACCACAACGTGGTCAATCTGTGTAGTACCTTTTTCTGTGCGAAATACTAAATCGTTCAAAACAGCATATTCTTCTGGCAACCTTGATAATATGGAAAAAACATACTGTTCCCCTCTCTTTCCTTTTTGCTCAGCAGAGTTATACCAATTGAAATACCAAGCAAGATAAATCAAAAAAGAGAAAAACAGTATACTAATCAAAATCATTAAGAATTGCATAGAAATCAATGCCTTAACTTACGGACAGTAACCTATCGTCAAATGTCCGTCGCAAACAATTCAGAAAGTTCACTTTTTTCCGATGCAATGATACTCAAATCCGGCTTCGGCGAGTTCGGCGGAATCGAAAATGTTGCGACCATCGATGACGAGGCGGTGCTTCATCGCCTTGCCGACAACCTCCCAACTCGGCAGGCGGAATTCCTTCCACTCGGTGAGCAGCAGCAGCGCGTCGGCATCGAGCACACAGTCGTACATATCGCGGCAATACTCGACTTGGTCGCCGATTCGACGACGGCACTCGTCCATCGCCACAGGGTCGTAGGCGCGGACGCGACAGCCTGCCTTCAGCAGCAAATCGATCATCACCAATGCCGTCGATTCGCGCATATCGTCGGTTTCGGGCTTGAACGAAAGTCCCCACAGCGCAACGGTCTTGCCCTGCAACGACTCGCCCTCGAAAGCCGCCTGAAGTTTGCGGAACAGCAGGCTCTTCTGCCGCTCGTTCACCGCCTCGACCGCCTTCAAAACCTCCATCGAATAGCCGTTTTGGTCGGCAGTTTTGATGAGTGCCTTCACGTCTTTCGGGAAGCACGAACCGCCGTAGCCACAGCCTGGAAACAGGAATTTCCGACCGATGCGCGTGTCGCTGCCGATGCCCTGACGCACCATGTTTACATCGGCACCGACGAGTTCGCAGAGGTTGGCGATGTCGTTCATAAACGAAATGCGCGTGGCGAGCATCGAATTGGCGGCATATTTCGTCATTTCGGCACTCGGAACATCCATGAAAATCACGCGGAAATTGTTCATCATAAACGGTTTGTAGAGCCTCGACAGCAGTTTTTTCGCCCGCTCGCTCTCCACGCCGACCACCACGCGGTCGGGACTCATAAAGTCCTTGATGGCGTTGCCTTCTTTCAGAAATTCGGGGTTGCTCGCCACGTCGAATTCCACCTTGCTGCCACGCTTGTCGAGTTCGCGCTGAATCGTGTCGTGAACCTTCTGCGCCGTACCCACAGGCACGGTGCTTTTCGTCACGACAACCATATATTTATCGAGGTTCTGGCCAATCGTCTCGGCCACCTGCAACACATATTTCAAGTCGGCGGAACCGTCTTCGTCGGGCGGTGTTCCAACGGCAGAAAACACGATTTCCTGCTCGTTGAGAATCTCGGCCAACGAGGTCGTGAATTTCAATCGGCCTGCATTGACATTTTTCAAGACCAACTCGTCGAGTCCCGGCTCATAAATGGGAATCTCTCCCTTTTTCAGCCGCTCGATTTTCGCAGCATCGACATCGACGCAGGTCACATTCGCACCCGTGTCGGCAAAACACGCGCCAGACACCAGTCCGACATAGCCCGTTCCAACAATTGCAATATTCATAACTATATTTTTTTAATGTTTATTCTCGAAATATGTATATTTATTCAAAACCAATCGAAAAATTATTCAAAATATTCAGCCTCGGCGAAAGGCGTTGCCTCGCGATCTTTCTGGCTCAGAATCAGATTTTCGACAGAAACCTGCCAGTCGATGGCCAGCGTCGGGTCGTTCCAGAGAATCGAAGACTCGGCCTGCGGCGCGTAGGGATTATCGACCTTGTAAGTGAAAACCGCCTCGTCGCTCAGCACGAGAAAACCATGCGCAAAACCGCGTGGGATAAAGAACTGACGCTTGTTTTCGTCGCTCAGTTCCACCGCCACATATTTCCCGAAAGTCGGCGAACTTTTCCGCAAATCGACCGCCACATCAAGCACCCGTCCGCTGATGACGCGCACGAGTTTCGCCTGCGAGAACTCGCCCTTCTGGTAGTGCAATCCACGCAACACACCGCGTACCGATTTCGACTCGTTGTCTTGCATAAAATTCACTTTTCCGACATTTTCCTCGAACTCCTGTTGCTTCCAAGCCTCGAAAAAATAGCCTCGCTCGTCGCCGAACACGCGCGGTTCGATGACGAAAACGCCTTCAATTTCTGTTTTTCGGTATTCCATAATCTTAAAAATTTGTGCAAAGGTACATATTTTATTTGAAACCGACAAAATTTTGACCTTTATAAACATAAAGAAAACTAAAACAGGTCAAAAAGTTTCCTTTTTTTGCGAATAATGACTACCTTTGTAGGCTAAAATTAAAATATTTGACAAAATGAAATATGCCATCATTGCAGCAGGCGAGGGTTCGCGGCTCGCACAGGAGGGAATCGACGCGCCGAAACCGCTCGTGAAAATTCACGGCGAACACCTCATCGACCGCCTCATCCGTATTTTTATGGTGAACGAGGCGGAGGAAATCGTCGTGGTCTGCAACGACTTGACGACGGAGGTGAGCGAACATCTTCGGCAACTTCAAAATGCAGGCGAATTGTACGGAAATCCGCTGCCGAAACTGCGTTTCGTGGTGAAAACGACACCGAGTTCGATGCACAGTTTTTACGAATTGAGCCAGTTGCTCGACGACGGCAGCGACGCGCCGTTCATTCTGACAACGGTCGATACGATTTTCCGCGAGGACGATTTCAAAGGTTATCTTCGCTCCTTCAAACAGGCGTTGAACGACGGCGCAGACGGGCTGATGGGCGTGACTTACTACATCGATGACGAGAAGCCGCTGTACGTTGGGGTCGAGGAGCGAGGAGCGAGGAACGAGGAAGGATTTCCGAGGATTACGGGATTTTACGACACGTTGAAAGAACTCGACTCCCAACATTCAACAGTTCAGACTTCCCCCCAGTCGGGGGGATTGAGGGGGGCTACCTTTGTTTCCGCCGGCATCTACGGCCTCACGCCACGCGCTTTCCAGACGCTGAACGACTGCATCGAGCGAGGCGAAAACCGTATGCGGAACTATCAAAGAGCACTCGTGCGCGACGGTTTGCAGTTGCGCGCCTATCCGTTTCTGAAAGTGCTCGACATCGACCACGCTTCGGACATTCAGAAAGCCGAAAAATTCCTGAATTTTTCCATCAAAATGAAGGTTTTGGCACTGACGCGCGCCCCGCATTTCTCGCCGAACTGCGTCGAGAAAGACCGAAAAATCATGATGGCGGTGGTCGAAAAATTGCTGGCGCAGGGCTGCGAAGTGACCATCAAAGATGAGTTGAGTTTGCAGAAATACGACTTGGAAACGCCCGACATCGTGCTCAATATGGGGCGGCAGTATCGCACACAAGCCCTGCTCTTAGAGCATTTCCACGGGCGCGTCATCAATTCGGCGGCGGCTTTGAAAGAAAACCACCCACGACATAAAATCGACCGACTGATGCGTGAAAACGACCTGCCGGCACCGCCTTTGAAGGGCGACGACGGCTATTGGGTGAAGCGCGACGACGGTTTTTGCAATGCCCCTGACGACATCGTCTATTGCCCCGACGAAGTGGCAGTTTCTTGGACGGAATTTGAGTTTACAAAACAGCGAAAATTCTTTCCGATAGTCACGGCTCACGTCGTGGGCGATGTGGTGAAATTCTACGGTGTGGGCAACCATTTTTTCCGTTATTTCTACCCGACCGACGATGGCGAAACGAAGTTCGGACACGAGAAAATCAACGGTCCGGCGCATCACTATGCTTTCGACGCGGAACAACTGAAAAATGACGTGAATCGCTTGGCGAAACTGGCTGGTTTGGAGGTTTATGGCGGCGACGCAATCGTGCGGTCGGACGGTTCGTATTGCATCATCGACTTCAACGACTGGCCTTCGTTTTCGCGCTGTCGAAATGAGGCGGCGGAGGCGATCGTTCGACTAATCATAGCCCCCTAAATTAGGGGGATGGGGGTCTTGAAAATCAGCCCCCACAAATCTATAAATTAAAAATATCCTTTCTCGAAAAAAATACAAATAATGGATAAAGCACAAGACCCCCAACCCCCTAATTTAGGTGGCAATTTTAAGGAACTGCTGCAAGCATCGTTCAAATCGAACGACACGGAGGAATGGCTCGACGTGCATTTCACGCGACCCATCGGCCTCGTGTTTGCGCTGTTTTGGAACCGTCTGGGCATTCACCCGAATGTCATCACGATTCTGTCGATTTTCCTCGGTCTGGGTGCAGGTTGGATGTTCCATTACAGCGACCTCGCGCACAACATTTGGGGCGTGATTCTACTGATGTTCGCCAATTTCTGCGACTCGACCGACGGCCAGATGGCGCGTCTGACAGGCAAAAAAACGCTCATCGGACGGATGCTCGACGGTTTTTCGGGCGACATCTGGTTTGCAGCCATCTACGCGGCCATCGCGTGGCGGCTGATGCCCGAAAACATCCTATTTACGAGCGTGAAATGGGGCATTTGGGGTTGGATTTTGTGCTTTCAGGCAGGCGTTTTCTTTCATTCGCCGCAGTCGTCGCTCGCCGATTACTACCGCCAGATTCACCTTTATTTTTTATTGGGCAAAAACGGCAGCGAACTCGACAATTACGAGCAGCAGCGGCGCATCTACGAGCAACACAAAGCCGACGGAAACCTCGTCGGGCAGCTGTTTTTCTACAACTACGCCAACTATTGCCGCAGTCAGGAGCGTCGCACGCCGCAGTTTCAGGAGTTTTTTAAGAAAGGAGTTACAGGAGTTCAGGAGTTTAGGAGTTCAGACATATCCAATAACTTCCTTGAAAAATCTCGGAAACTGATGCCCCTCACGAACATCCTGACTTTCAACACACGCGCCATCGTCGTCTATCTCTCGTGCCTCATCAATCAGCCGTGGATTTATCCCGTGTTTGAAATCACCGTGATGCAGGCACTCTACGTTTACATGCACCGAAAACACGAGAATTTGTGTAAAAAACTTTTGGAAAAAGTAAAAAAGTAAAAAGGTAAAAAAGTAAATAAGGTAAAAATGACGATAAAAGGAATGATTTTCGACTACGGCGGTACGCTCGACACCGCTGGATGCCATTGGGGAAAGATGCTTTGGCACGCTTACGAGCGGCAGCAGATTCCCGTCACGGAACAGCAGTTTCGCGACGCATACGTCTTTGCAGAGCGCACGCTCGGTCGGAATCCCATCATCCAACCCGACGACACGTTCCACCGCACGCTTTCCACGAAAATCCGCCTCGAAATGGAGCATCTTTGCACGCAGGGCGCGTGGGACGCGAGCGAGGACGATTTCAAGCAGAAGCATCAGGCCGTGCTCGACGACCTTTACGACGAAGTGAAGTGCATCACCGCCCACAGCGCCGAGGTTCTCAGCGAACTTCACAAGCGTTTTCCGATGGTGCTCGTCAGCAATTTCTACGGGAACATCGCCTGCGTTCTTCGCGAATTTGGACTCGAAAAATTCTTCCTCGACATCGTGGAATCGGCGGTTGTCGGCATCCGAAAACCCGACCCGAAAATCTTTACGCTCGGTGTCGAATCCCTCAACAGCCATCAATCATCACCCAACAACCAACAGCCATCTTTCCCCCAGTTGGGGGGAGCGAGGGGGGCTCTCCTTCCAAGCGAAATCCTCGTTGTCGGCGACAGCTTTTACAAGGACATCGTTCCGGCGCAGAAAGCCGGTTGCAAAACGGCGTGGTTCAAAGGTGAAGGATGGACAGAAGAAGCTTATGACGAAACAATTCCCGATTTGATTATCAACGACTTAAAAGAACTTATATGAAGAAATACTTTAAGCAGAAAAAACTGCTGACAACCCTGCTTTTCCACCTCGTCGCACTGACCGCCAACGCCCAGATTTCGGGCGTCGTCACCGACGCACAGACGGGCGACACGCTGCTCTATCCCAGTGCCTCGTACAAAGGAAATCGCGTGGCTGTCAGTGGCGACGCTCACGGTTTTTATCGCATTGAGCGACACAACGGTTGGTACCTAACATTTTCCGCCGTCGGCTATCAGTCGAAGCGGGTTCTCATCGACGCAAAAACGCCCTCGCGCCTCGACATCAAGTTGAAACCCGACGCGAAACAACTGAAGGAAGTCGTCGTCAATCAGAAACGCGCAAAATACTCGCGGAAAGACAATCCGGCGGTCGAACTGATGCGCCGAGTCATTGCTGCGAAGAAGAGAACCGACCTGAAAAACCACGATTTCTATCAGTACGACCGCTACCAGAAAATCACGTTTGCCGTGAACGACATCAATCCTTTCGAAATGCTCGACAGCGGTTCCATCGGCAAGCGGAAATGGCTGCTCGACCAAGTCGAAACCTGCCCTTACAACGGCAAACTCATCCTGCCGCTGACGGTCGATGAAACCGTGTCGAAACACCTCTACCGCCGCGAACCAGAGGACGAAATCGAGATTGTCCGAGGCCTCAACTCGACCGGCATCAACCATTTCATTCAGACGGGCGACATTCTCAACACGGTTTTGCAGGATTTCTTCACCGACATCGACATCTACGACGACCAAATCCGCCTCTTGCAGCATCCTTTCACATCGCCCATCGGCAAAGATGCCATCTCGTTCTACCGCTTCTACATCGAGGACACCGTTTTCGTCGATCGCGACCTCTGCTATCACCTTCAATTCATCCCGAACAACCAGCAGGACTTCGGTTTCCGAGGCGAATTGTTCGTCCTTGCCGACTCCACGCTGCACGTGAAACGATGCGACCTGACGATTCCGAAGCGGTCGGACGTGAATTTCGTCGAGAATCTGCAAGTGCAACAGGAATTCAAGCGACTGCCCAACGGCGAATGGGCCTTGTCGGTCGATGACATGATTGTCGAAATGAAGGTGTCGGACTTTCTCACGAAAGCCATCGTGATTCGCACGACGCGCCTTTCCGACTACGATTTCAGCCCGATTGCCAAGCAACTTTTCAAGGGTCGTACGCGCAAGCGACACGAGGCCGATGCGATGATGCGCGACGAGGCTTTCTGGAACCAATATCGCACGGTGGAACTCACGAAATCGGAGTCGTCGATGAACGCTTTCATCCATCGAATCGAGCAGCTCAAAGGCTTTAAATACGTGCTTTTCGGCTTGAAAGCACTCATCGAAAATTTCGTCGAGACCAGTCCGACGGGAAAACCATCGAAGTTCGACATCGGCCCCGTCAATACGACCATCACCCGAAATTTCATCGACGGATTCCGCTTCCGACTATCGGGACAGACCACCGCCAACCTCCATCCGCACCTGTTTGCGTCGGGCTACATCGCTCACGGACTCGACTCGAAAAAGACCTATTACAAAGGCGAACTCACCTATTCCTTCAACAAAAAGGAATACCTGCCACGCGACTTCCCGAAACACGCGCTGACATTCACGAGTACCTACGACGTCACCTCGCCATCCGACCGCTTCATCAACACCGACAAAGACAACGTTTTCACGGCTTTCAAGTGGACGACGGTCGATAAGATGATGTTCTACAACCGGCAGCAACTCGCCTACGAGCGCGAGGAAGAATGGGGTTTCAAGACGACCGCCCTGCTAAAAACCGAGGAAAACGAGTCCACCGGCTCGCTGCCCTACTTCAAGATTCGCACGACCGAGGCCAAAATCGAGTTCCAACTCGCGCCCGGACGCACGTTCATCAACACGAAACAGCGTCGCCGGCCCGTCAATCTCGACGCGCCTGTGTTCACGCTGTCGCACACGATGGGTTTCAACGGATTCCTCGGCGGACAATACCGCTACAACATCACCGAAGCCGCCTTTTTCAAGCGATTCTGGATGAAATCGTGGGGAAAAATCGACCTCCACCTCAAGGCCGGAGCGCAGTGGAACCAAGTGCCGTATCCGCTGTTGATTATGCCTGCCGCCAACCTTTCGTACATCATTCAGCCCGAAACCTTCAACCTCGTGAACAACATGGAGTTTCTCAACGACCGCTTCGCCTCGCTCGATGTCAAATGGGACATGAGCGGCAAGGTTTTCAACCGCGTTCCCCTGCTGAAGCATCTGAAATGGCGCGAATTGGTGGGCGTGAAAGCACTTTGGGGCGACCTCACGTCGAAAAACAATCCATTTCTTGAGAAAAATCAGGGAAATAGCCTGCTGATGGCGTTTCCCGAAGGTTGCAACGTGATGGATCCGCACAAGCCATACGTTGAAATCATGGCCGGCATCCACAACATTTTCAAGATTCTGGAGGTCGAATACGTGCGCCGCCTCAGTTACAACGACCTTCCCACCGCCCACAAACACGGCATCCGCTTTGCGTTGCATTTGACGTTCTAAAGGAAAAATGATATTGAAAAAGGAAAAATGTTCGCAAAATTTGCGAATTTCGGGAAATAGTTGTATCTTTGCAGCCAAATTAAAGTCAGAATGGAGATAAAATTTGAAAAAGAATATCTGCGCGAACTGTTTTACGACGGTGTTACCAGCGATAAAAAACATCGCTATCAGCCGCATATCGTGAAAAAATACGTCCGCGTGGTGAACATTCTCGATTCCGTGAACAAACCGGCGGATTTGTTTCGCTACCGTTCTCTGCACTACGAAAAATTGGTAGGCGACAAAGCCGGTTTGGAATCGGTGCGCGTAAACGACCAATACAGAATTGAATTCAAGTCGTCAGAAGAAGAAGGAATCACGATTTGCAACATCATAGAATTGTCAAACCATTATAAATAAAGGAGGAAAATGACATGGGAAATTTAGGTTACGGAGCTTACCCGACACATCCGGGCGAGATTTTGAAAGACGAAATTGAAGAGCGCGGCATCAGTCAGCGACAGTTGGCGAGAAGCATGGGACTGACCTATTCGGTGGTTAATGAAATCCTGAACGGTCGTCGTCCGCTGACGGCAAAAACCGCCCTGATGTTCGAGGCAGCCCTTGACGTGCCCGCCGATTCGCTGATGTATCTTCAGACGAAATACAATATGCAGACAGCCCGTAAAGACTCGTCGCTGCTGAATGTTCTGAAAGGAATTAGGAAAATTGCCGCCGTATTTTGATTTTTTAGGACTTAATTGTGACAGCGGAATCGAAAAAATGTTGTAACTTTGCGACTCGAAATTGAGAAAACGATAAAAACAACGATAAAAAAATGAAACAGTACAAACTTGTGAACAACGTGATGGGATGGCTCGCGTTTGCCATCGCCGCAGTGGTTTATTGCACGACCATCGAACCGACGGCTTCGTTCTGGGACTGCCCCGAGTTCATTTCAACTGGTTACAAACTCGAAGTCGGACACCCGCCGGGCGCACCGTTCTTCATGCTCACCGCCAACCTTTTCTCGCAGTTCGCCAGCGACCCGTCGCAGGTGGCAAGGATGGTGAACACGATGAGCGCATTGCTTTCGGCAATGACGATTCTCTTCCTGTTCTGGTCGATTACGCACCTCGTGCGCAAGCTCATCTTGAAAGATTGGAGCGAACTGACCACGGCGAAGCTCATCGCCATCCAAGCCAGCGGACTCGTCGGCGCGTTGATTTACACGTTCAGCGACACGTTCTGGTTCTCGGCGGTCGAGGGCGAAGTCTATGCCTATTCATCGGCGTTCACGGCGGTCGTTTTCTGGTTGATTCTAAAGTGGGAAGACCACGCCGACGAGCCTCACAGCGACCGTTGGCTCGTGCTCATCGCCTACATGACGGGGCTCTCGATTGGCGTTCACCTGCTGAATTTGCTCTGCATTCCCGCCATCGTGCTCGTCTATTGCTACCGTCGCTATCCCGACATCGAACTCAAGGGTTCGCTCATCGCGCTGCTCGTGTCGTTTGTCATCGTGGCAGCCGTGCTCTACGGCGTTGTGCCGGGCATCATCACCGTCGGCGGATGGTTTGAACTGCTCTTCGTGAACGTACTCGGAATGCCTTTCAACACGGGCGAAATCATCTATATCATCCTGCTTGTCGCTGCCGTTTGCTGGGCGATTTGGGAAACCTATCAGGAAGGCCACGAGAAGCGCCAGAACCTCGCGTTCGTCACGGCCATCGCCCTGCTCGGCATCCCGTTCTACGGCTATGGTTGGTCGGCTGTCGCCATCGGCGTGGTCGTCATTGCCGTGCTGTGGTTTGTGCTCAACTACAAGAAAACCATCGAGAAAAAGGCCGTTCCCGTCGTCGGCGCACGGCTGAAAAACACGGTTTTGCTCTGCCTTTTGATGATGATGATTGGCTATTCTTCGTATGCCGTCATCGTGATTCGCTCGTCGGCCAATCCGCCGATGGACCAGAACTCGCCCGAGGACATTTTCACGCTCGGAAGTTATCTGAGCCGCGACCAATACGGCGACCGTCCGCTGTTCTACGGACAATCCTACACTTCGCAGGTGGCACTCGACGTGGAAGGCAATATGTGCAAGCCGCGCATGAAAGACGGAGCCCCGATTTACAGCCGCAAAGAAAAGGCTTCGGCTGACGAAAAGGATTCTTACTTCATCGTGAGTTACAAAAATAAATACGAATATGCCCAAAATATGCTGTTCCCGCGTATGCACTCCTCGTCCCACGCCGCTGCCTACGAGCAATGGATGGGCGGAGTCGATGGAACGATGGTGTCCTACGACCGCTGCGGCGAACCGATTCAAGTGAAAGTGCCGACGATGTTCGAGAATCTGAAATTCTTCCTCTCGTACCAGTGCAATTTCATGTATTGGCGCTATTTCCTGTGGAATTTCGCAGGTCGCCAGAACGACATCCAGAGTTACGGCGAACTCGAGCATGGCAACTGGATTACGGGCTTCAATTTCATCGATGATCTAATGCTCGGCGACCAGTCGAAACTGCCCGACGAACTGAAAAACAACAAGGGGCACAACGTGTTCTATTGTCTGCCGCTCATTCTCGGCCTCATCGGACTTTTCTGGCAGGCGTGGCGCGGTCGTCGTGGCATCCGCCAGTTCTGGGTGGTGTTCTTCCTGTTCTTTATGACAGGCTTGGCCATCGTCATCTACCTAAACCAAACGCCCAACCAACCGCGTGAGCGCGACTATGCCTATGCAGCCTCGTTCTACGCCTTCGCGATTTGGTGCGGCATCGGCGTGGCTGCACTCATCGACCTCGCCAAGAAATATTTGAAACTGAAAGGCGCAGTCGTGGCTGCCGTGATTGGTGCGATTTGCCTGCTTGTGCCGATTCAGATGGCCTCGCAGACATGGGACGACCACGACCGCTCGGGTCGCTACGCTTGTCGCGACTTCGGCCAAAACTACCTCATGACGCTGCAAGACGAGGGTTATCCCATCATCTTCACCAACGGCGACAACGACACCTTCCCGCTCTGGTACAATCAGGATGTGGAGGGTGTGCGACCCGATGCCCGCGTCTGCAACCTTTCGTATCTGCAAACCGACTGGTACATCGACCAGATGGTGCGTCCGGCCTACGAGTCGCCCTCGCTGCCGATTACTTGGCCGCGTCTCGATTATTGCTCGGGCACGAATGAATATGTGGAAATCATGCCGGAAGCCAAAACGCAAATCCTGCAATTCTATCAGGAAGATGCCGAGGCAGCCAAGGCGCAGTTCGGCGACGAGCCATTCGAGTTGAAAAACATTTTGAAATACTGGGTTCGTGCGAAGGAAAACGATATGCACTTCATCCCGACCGACACCGTCTATGTCACCATCGACAAAGAGGCCGTGCGCAAGAGCGGAATGTTGATGGCCGCCGACTCGATTCCCGACAAGATGGTAATTTCGCTCGCAGGCAAGCGCGGACTCACCAAAAACGACCTGATGATGCTCGAAATGATTGCCGAGGCCAACTGGACGCGCCCGATTTATGTCGCAACGACCGTCGGAGCCGAGAATTTTATGAACCTCGGTGAAAACTTCGTGCAAGAGGGTCTTGCCAACCGCATCACACCCTTCACCACAGCCTACACCAACGAAAAGGGCGATCTCATTCCCGTCGAGGGCGTGAAGAATTTCGACACGGAAAAAGCCTACAAAAACGTGATGGAACGCTACAAATACGGCGGTCTGCAAAGGCCCGGCCTCTACCTCGACGAAACCGTCATGCGAATGTGCTACACCCATCGCAACCTCATGGCCGTGCTCGCCAAGACGCTCCTTGAGGAAAATCAGCCCGAAAAGGCACTCGAAGTGCTTCAGAAATGCGAAAAGGAAATTCCCTACTACAACGTGCCGGTCAGTTTCCGCAGCGGTTCGTTCGACATGGCCGAAACCTACGCGCTCTTGGGCAAGAAGCCGCAGACGATGAAGATTGTCGATGAACTTTGGAAGAATGCCGAGCAATATCTGGGCTACTACCTTTCGTTCTCGGGAAGTCGCTTCGCAATGGCGCAGAAAGAGTGCATGACGCAGTTCTACGTGATGCAGCGAATCATCCAAATCACCAGTCTCATCGACGAAAAACTGGCCGAAAAGATGGAGGACAAGCTCAACTCGCTCTACAATGCGTTCAGCACCCGCACTCGACAGATGTAATCGATTGACAACGAAGAAACCATGATTATCGAGCAACCGGCAAAATGGCTGAGATGGATGTATCCGAAAGCCACGTGGAGGATGGATCCGTCGGAACGAAGCATCTACCTGACCTTCGACGACGGTCCCATCCCCGAGTCCACGCCCTTCCTGCTCGAAACGCTCGACCGCTACGGTGTGAAAGCCACGTTTTTCGTCGTCGGCGAGAATGTCGAGAAGCATCCTGACCTGTTCCGCCAGATCGTTGAACGAGGTCACCAAATCGGCAACCACACCTACCACCATTTCAGCAGCTTCAAGCACTGGACGGCCACCTATCTCAT
>JAFYJH010000015.1 GCA_017538195.1 Prevotella sp. | reverse complement strand
GAAAGCTCTAATTTCTAATAAGTTGCGAACGGAAGAACGACCTTTGTGTTAATTGTTTTTGTTGTCAATTCTCCCTGTGGGCAGGCTCCGCTGTGCTCGGCCAAATCCCTAATTCACGATGTCACTGTCTGTTTCTTACTTCATTTTTTAATGGTTACTACTCCGTTGAAAAACTCTCTCTTTATCTTTCACCAACTCTTCAACTTTTTCTATCAGTTGTCGGGCTGGCTCAATTCTCAAAATCAATTCTTCCGGCTCCACCTCGTAGGCGCAATTATAATCGCCTTCCTCGCGCATTGTCTGAAGTTGGTTATAGAGTCGTCCAAACTCAGTGGGCAAAATGCCAGTTTTGATGTAATGAAGATGAAACATCGCGTGTGAGCCGCTGTGCGTATTCACAGGATGTCCGTCGTTGATGAGCAAAGCATTGACGGCATGGAAAACAGCATAATACAGGCGATTCGCCGCACCGCTCCAACGGTTGGCAGCGGTGAGGATTCCGATTTCTTCAAAAGTCTCGCGAGCCTTCTTCAGTTCCAGACCGACGAGCGTACTGCGTTCTTCGTTTGTCAAGCTCATATCAAGATGATTTTATCACGTTCCACGTTTTTATAATAAGGTAGGAAAGTCCATTCGCTCCATTGTTTTTTTGTATAAATGTGCGGACTGATTTCCTCTCCGATGTCCCAGCCGAGTTCGCGGAAAGGATAGGTCGTGTCGTAGTCGTCGGCGACGAGTTTTGCCTTGTCGAGCAAAATGAGCAAATCCCAATCCGAACCGTCACGGGCATCGCCACGAGCACGCGAACCATAGAGGAACAGGCTGCTGTTGGGCGGCAACAATGTTCTTCCAAGTTGCTTGATGTTGTCAATGAGTTTTAGCCTTTCCATCACTCAAGTTTGAATAGTTCATCTGCAAAGGTACAAAGAAAAACGGAAAGTGCAAAATAGTTGAGTCGTTTTTTTTAAAATATTTTGTCTTTGAATAAGCAATAAAAGCGGGGAAACAGCGTTATTAAGATGTATGCGACGGCATCAGACGACAAAAATCGTTCCAATCTTGCTGCTCATCCTGACAGGACTGGCGGCAGGATGTTCTACGCAGAAAAACACTGCGAAGAGCCGTTGGTGGCACTCGTTTAATGCCCGTTATAACACGTATTACAACGGTTCGCTGGCTTATATCGACGCTTCGACCGAGAAGGAAAACGCCCACAAGGACAACTTCACGGAGATGATTCCGCTCTACACCGTCGGCAACAAAAACAGTCGCGAAATTGGCAAGGGAAACTACGAAAAAGCCATCGAAAAATGCCAGAAAGCCATCAAGTTGCACAGCATCAAAAAGCGGCCTGAATGGACGAAGAAACGGCGCAAGACGGAGCGCGACCTTGAATGGCTCTCGCGCAAGGAATACAACCCGTTTCTCTGGAAGGCGTGGCTGCTGATGGGGCGGTCGCAGTTCTACAAGGGCGCTTTCGACGAGGCCGCCTCGACCTTTAATTATATGAGTCGGCTCTACCAGTCGCAGCCCGCGATTTACGGTCGTGCGAGGGCGTGGCTGGCGAAATGCTACATCGAACAAGACTGGATTTACGATGCCGAGGACGTGATTCGGAATATGCGTCGCGACTCGATTCACTGGCGGGCGCAGAAGGAATGGGACTACACGATGGCCGACTACTACATCCACACGGGCGACTATGCCGAGGCGGTGCCGTATTTGCGCAAGGTCATCAAACACGAGATGCGCAAGAAGCAGAAGGCTCGCGAATATTATCTGCTCGGTCAGTTGGAGGCCGAACTTGGGCATCAGCAGGAGGCTTACAAGGCTTATAAAAAGGTGATTGCGCAGAATCCGCCCTACGAAATCGAATTCAATGCCCGAATCGCGATGACCGAGGTGATGGCCGGGAGTCAGTCGAAGGCGATGATCAGTCGTCTGAAGCGGATGGCGGCATCGGACAAGAACAAGGATTATCTCGACCAAGTTTATTATGCGCTCGGCAATATTTATTTGGCTCAACGCGACACGATGCAGGCCATTTCCGCCTACGAAAAAGGAAACGAGAAAGCCACGCGGAGCGGTATCGAAAAAGGCGTTCTGCTGCTGAAACTCGGCGATCTTTATTGGTTGAAGGAGAAATTCAGCGACGCACAGCGATGCTACGGCGAGGCCATCGGACTGCTCGACAAGGAGCGCAAGGACTACGAGCAACTGGCGAATCGCTCGAAGGTGCTCGACGAACTCGGTCCCTACACCGATGCCATCCATTTGCAAGACTCGTTGCAGGCGTTGGCGAAAATGAGCGAGAAAGACCGAAATGCCGCCATCGACCGCGTGATTGAAGCCCTGAAAAAGAAGGAAAAAGAGGAAAAACGGAAGCAGGCCGAGGCCGACGCGCAACAGCAGATGCAGCGCAACGGAGCGGTGGGCAATCGCAACCAAACCAATACCCAACAGCCGACGCCCAACACCCAACAAAACGGAAAATGGTATTTCTACAATCCATTGGCGGTGCAGCAGGGCAAGCAAACCTTTGAACGACAGTGGGGAAAGCGTGAAAACGTCGATCATTGGCAGCGCGTCAATCAGACAGTCGTGGGCGGAATGGACAGGAGCGAAATGTCGCAGGAAATGCTCGATTCGATAGCGCGACAGGAAGCCATTCAAGACTCGTTGGAGCAGGTCGCTGACAGTGCGCAGAACGATCCGCACAAGCGCGAATATTACTTGGCGCAGATTCCTTTCACGGAAGATCAGGTGGCAGCCAGCAACCTCATCATTCAAGACGGACTCTACCATTCTGGTGTCATTTTCAAGGATAAACTCGACCATCTCGGCCTCAGCGAGAAGCAGTTCATGCGCCTGCTGACCGACTTCCCCGAATTTGAGCAGATGGCCGATGTCTATTACCATCTTTTCCTGCTCCATTCGCGTCGTGGCGAGCACGATTTGGCGGCTTCCTACGTTTCTCGACTCGAAGCCGAATATCCCGAAAGTCCGTGGACGGCTTTGCTCACCGACCCTTATTTCATCGAGTCGGCGCAGTTCGGCGAACAGGTCGAGGACTCGCTCTATGGAGCGACCTACGATGCTTTCAAGGCCGACCGTTTCGGCGAAGTCCGCAGCAATTCGCGCATTTCCGAAGAGCGTTTCCCGATGGGTCAGAATCGCGATAAATTCATCTTTATCAACGGTTTATCGAAACTCAACAACGGCGACGGCAGCGGCTGTGTGGCCGATATGCAGATGCTGGTCGAGAAATTTCCGCAGAGCAAACTCGCGGAAATGGCCGGAATGATTGTGAACGGCGTGAAGCAGGGACGGCGGCTGCACGGCGGCAAGTTCGACCTCGGCGACGTGTGGAGTCGGCGTTCCGTCGTGCTCAGCGACAGCGATTCGATTGCCGCACGCGAATTTTCGCCCGAGCGCAACGAAAAATTCCTCTACATCATCGCCTATCACCCCGATTCCATCGACCAAAACAAGTTGCTTTTCGAACTCGCACGCTATAATTTCACCAATTTTATGGTGCGCGACTTCGACATCAAAATCGAGGACACCGACGGCCCGACGCATATGTGCGTTAGCGGTTTCCGCAACTACGACGAGGCCCTGCAATACGCCCGTCAGTTGCATCAGCAGGAGCATATTATGGCGGTTTCGGGTGTCCGAGGCACGGCGGAAAACGACTCGGTGCAGGGTTCGCGAATTTTGATTATCAGCGAGCCGAATCTGGCGTTGCTCGGTCGGCAGTTCAGTTACGACGACTACGCGAAATTCTACGAGGAAAACTTTGTTCCGCTTGAAATCGACAAGCGTCCGCTGTTGAGCGAACCTGCCGAAATCGGCTACGAAAAAGAGCCTGTTTTCAAGCGTAATGCCGACGAGGAAAATGCCGATTCTGACGAGGATTCTGGCGAAAAATTCGGTGAGGAAATCGAGGATTCTTCCGAGAATTTTAACTTAGAAATCGAGGATTCTAACGAAGTTTTGGAGGTCGAGGAAACCGAAATTCCAGTCGAAGAATCGGGCGAGGAAATCATTGTTCCAGAAGAAAAAACGACGGTCGTTTCCGAGGACAATTCAAATGTCGTTTCTGAAGAAAATTCGACGACGGTCGTTTCGGAGGAGAATTCTAATGTTGTTTCTGAAGAGAATTCGACGACGGTTTCTCTTGAAAATGAGGATGTTACGAACAACGACGACAACATCATCGTCAACGAGGCCGACGACCTTGCACAGCCGAAAAAAGAGGCTGAAATCATCGCCGTTGAGGAAGAAACGAAGTCTGAAGCCGATGAGAACACTTTCGTTTTGGATGACGACGATGCCAATGCTGACGACGACGAAATCATCCTGTTCGACGACGACGACAAAACCGCGAAAACAACCAAATCCGACGATGACGACGTGCTGATCATCCTCGACGACGACGAGGTCGCCAAGAAAGACAACAAAACTGCGAAAAAAGATGATAAAACCACGAACTTAGACCCCAAAAAGGACGACAAAACCGCCCAAAAAGACGAGAAAAACAGCAAGAAAGACGATAAGTCCTCGAAAAAGGACGACAAAAAACAGGAAAAAGAAAAAGAAGACGGCTACGAACTCGAAGACGAATATTTCGAACTCAACGGCTTCTGATTTTTCGAGAAATTTCGTTTTTTCAAGAAAAAAGTCGTAACTTTGCACCATCATCATTATTTTTTTTACAATGTCAGGAAAAATTCTTTGGGTAGATGACGAAATCGAGTTGCTGAAAGCGCACATCCTTTTTCTGGAGAAGAAGGACTACGAAGTGATGACCGTGACCAACGGCAGCGATGCCATCGAGGAATGTCAGCGGCAGACGTTCGACTTGATCATCCTCGACGAGATGATGCCGGGTCTGACGGGACTGCAAACGCTGCAACGGCTGAAGGAAATCTCGCCGGACACGCCCGTCGTGATGTGTACGAAGAGCGAGGAGGAGAATATTATGGATCAGGCGATCGGGTCGAAAATCGCGGATTATCTGATCAAGCCGGTGAACCCGATGCAGATTCTGCTGACGCTGAAGAAGAACATCCACCAGCGGCAAATCGTGACGGAAGTGACGCAGACGGGCTATCAGCAGAATTTTATGGAGATTTCGATGCAGATTCAGGACTGCCGCACGTTCGACGATTGGGTGAACCTCTATCGGCGGCTCGTGCATTGGGAGTTGGAATTGAGTTCGGCGGACAGTTCGATGACGGAGATTCTGCGGACGCAAAAGGAAGAGGCGAACATCGGATTTGCGAAGTTTGTGAAGCAGAATTATTTGGAATGGGTAGCCCCCTCGGAAACGGCTCCAATGCTGTCGCCCGACATATTCAAAAAGCGGATTTTCCCGATGTTGAACGAGGGCGAAAAAGTCGTTTTGATAGTCGTCGATAACTTCCGCTACGACCAATGGCGCACGATTGCCAGCGATCTTTCGGAAATGTTCGACATCAGCGAGGAACTGTATATGAGCATCCTGCCGACGGCGACGCAATACGCCCGAAACGCGATTTTCTCTGGTCTGATGCCGAACAAAATCGCCGAAATGTTCCCCGAATTGTGGGTTGATGAGGACGAGGAAGAGGGCAAGAACCTCAACGAAAAACCGCTCATCGGCACGCAAATCGAGCGATTCCGCCGTCACGACACGTTTTCCTACCACAAAATCAACACCTTGCAGGATGCGGAAAAACTGCTCGCGCAACTGCCGAAACTCAACCAAAACGACTTGAACGTGGTGGTTTTCAACTTCATCGATATGCTCTCGCACGCCCGAACAGAGTCGAAAATGGTGCGCGAACTCGCCAACAACGAGTCGGCCTACCGCTCGATTACGCTCTCGTGGTTCCGCCATTCGGCGATGGCTGAAGTGCTGAAAATGCTCTCGCAGACCAACTGCAAGGTCGTCATCACCACCGACCACGGCTCCATTCGCGCCACGAAGCCCGTGAAAATCATCGGCGACCGCAATACGAACACGAATCTGCGCTACAAACTCGGCAAAAACCTGAGTTACAACCCGAAGGAAGTTTTTACGATTAAGGAACCGCACAAGGCTCAACTGCCTGCGCCGAACCTCTCGACGAGTTACGTTTTCGCGACGGGCGACACGTTTTTCGCCTATCCGAACAACTACAACTACTACGTTTCGTACTACCGCGACACGTTCCAGCACGGCGGCATCTCGATGGAAGAAATGCTGATTCCGCTCGTGACGCTCACGCCAAGAAAACGATGAATGAAGATGAACAAACGGCTTGAATCACTTGACGCATTGAGAGGATTTGACTTGATTCTTCTCGTAGTTTTCGAGGAATTTCTTTGGAAACTCAAACCTGCGGTGAATGCCAGTTGGTTCGACACACTGATGCTGAATTTCACGCATAAAGACTGGCAGGGATTTTCTTTCTGGGACTTGGTGATGCCACTGTTTATGTTTATGTCGGGTGTGACGATTCCTTTTTCATTGGCGAAATACCGAACTCATTCCAACCGTCGCAGCGTCTATCTTCGGTTAGTCCGTCGATTCATTCTGCTTTGGCTGCTCGGTATGGTTTGTCAAGGCAACCTGCTCGGACTCGACCCGCAGCGTATCTACTTGTTTTCCAACACGTTACAAGCTATCGCAGTCGGCTATTTGTTCACAGCCATCATTTTCCTGAACACCCGCATTGGGTCACAAGTGGCGATTGCCGTCATCCTTCTGCTTGCTTATTGGGGAGCGATGGAATGGATTACTTTCGACGGTTATGGCGGCGGCGACTACACGCCGAAAAGAAATCTTGCCGAAATCATCGACCGCGTTGTGCTCGGTCGTTTTCGCGACGGCGCCGTAATGGTCGATGGAGCGGTGGTTTTTGCCGAACACTACAATTATACTTGGATTCTGAGCAGCCTGAACTTCGTCGTAACCGTGATGACGGGTCTTTTTGCCGGAACCATCATCAAAAGCACTCAGTCACAGCGCAAAAAACTGCTTTTGCTTTTTGGAATCGGCGTGGCAATGGTCGCCGTCGGTTGGCTGATGGACGACATTCAGCCCGTCGTCAAGCGCATTTGGACAAGTTCGATGGTACTCGTCAGCAGCGGCTACTGCTTCCTGCTCACTTGGCTGTTCTACTACTGGATTGACTGCCGTGGCCATTGCCGACGGCTGACTTTTCTGAAAATCTACGGCATGAACAGCATCACGGCCTATGTCGTTTCGCTTGTCATCAATTTTTCGAGCGTGAGCCACTCTATTTTGCACGGACTTGAGCCATACACAGGGGCTTACTATCCAGCAATCATCGCGCTGTCGAACGCAGCCATCGTGTTTGTCATTCTCTTGTTAATGTATCGAAATAAAATATTCTTACGCGTATAAAAATGGAAATCATCATTGAAAATATCGACCAAATCCGCACGGCGGCCCGCGAATTCATCGAGAAAGCCCTGCCCGAACACAGCGTCATCGCGTTCTACGGCAAGATGGGCGTCGGAAAAACCACTTTCATCAAGGCACTTTGCGAGGAACTCGGCGTCGAAGATACCGTCACGTCGCCGACTTTCGCATTGGTGAATGAATATTCTATAAATGAAGAATTAAGAATGAAGAATGAAGAATTT
>JAFYJH010000106.1 GCA_017538195.1 Prevotella sp. | reverse complement strand
TGGACTAAACTTCGTCTACGTTTTCTGAGGTTCGGCAAAACCTTTGCAGCATATTTGAGTAAAAGCCCACGCCGATTAGCGTGAGCATCAACTTTTACTCTTGCTGCTTTCTTCTATTTGCCGATTTCAGAAAACAAGAATACAAAGCTAACGCTTCTTATCTATATGTCTTTGTTCGTTTTATGTCATAGGCAACTTTTTTAATTGATAGTTGATAATTGAAAATTATGATTTGTCAATAAGACTCTTTAATTTTTCGACTAAATCCACCACTTTCGGCATAAACTCGTCGATGTCTTCTGCGTGAACCTCGATGAAATCCTCGTAGTCGCTTTCCTGACGAAGATTATACATCGTTCGGAACAACTTTCCATCGTCGATGGACACAATGTCGGTTTTCACCAGATGCAAATGGAACTGCGTCATAATGCCTGCGTGGGTTTTGGTGGGAATTCCTTTGCTGATGAGCAAGGCCGAGGCGGCATAGTACAAGGCATAATACAGGCGGTTCGCAGCAAGGTTCAAAAAACCGTTTTTCACGGTACTCCGTGCTTCTTCCAACGCCTGATAGGCGCGTTCCATCCTGTAGTCAACGATGGCTTTTCTGCTTTCTTGGTCTAAACTCATAACACAATTCCCTCGTTCATTACATTATACTTGAAGAGCGACGGCGGTGCCTGCTCCCATTGCTTTTTGGAATGGGCGAAAACGTTGATTTCCTCGCCGATTCCAAGTCCTTTGTCCCACACGGGATATTCGAGATTGCCCTTTTCCTCGACGGTCAGTCGCGGCCTGTCCACAATGACGAGCACATCCCAGTCGCTGCCTTTACGGGCATCGCCACGCGCACGCGAACCGTAGAGAATGATTTGGGCCGTCGGCTCAACCTCTCGGATGGTGGTTCGAATCAGATTCAGCACTTTTTCGTTCTTGCTCATCATTTGTCTTCATTTTTTTCATTGCAAAGTTATAAAGTTTTTTCCATATTGCAAAAAAAATAAAAGAAAAAACATCATTATGCACGATTTTTCGTACCTTTTAATAAGGTACTTTCGTTCGAGAATGAAAAGAAAAACAGTTTTTTCTTTTGCATTCTGCTCACTTATGCGTAACTTTGCATCCGATTTCAGAAAAAAACATTTAAAATTTTAAAGATATGAAAGCATTTGTATTTCCCGGACAGGGTGCCCAGTTTGTTGGCATGGGCAAGGAACTTTACGAGCAGAACGAAATGGCTCGCGGACTTTTCGAGAAGGCCAACGAAGTGTTAGGTTTCAGAATCACCGACATCATGTTCAACGGCACGGACGAGGAACTCAAGCAGACGCGCATCACGCAGCCGGCGGTGTTCCTCCACAGCGTGGTGTCGGCACTGGCTCTGGGCGACGATTTCCAGCCTGCGATGGTGGCCGGACACTCGCTCGGCGAACTGTCGGCACTGGCTGCTTCTGGCGCACTGCGTTTCGAGGACGGACTGCGACTCGTGCAAAAACGTGCGTTGGCGATGCAGGAAACCTGCGACGCGAATCCAGGCACGATGGCGGCGATTATCGCGCTGCCCGACGACATGGTTGAGGCCGTTTGCGAGGAGGTTTCGAAGCCCGATTGCATCGTGATTCCTGCCAATTACAATTGTCCGGGTCAGTTGGTGATTTCGGGTCATTTGGACGCTGTCGGTGCCGCCTGCGAGAAGTTGAAAGAGGCCGGCGCG
>JAFYJH010000105.1 GCA_017538195.1 Prevotella sp. | reverse complement strand
TTTGACGATTTGACAATTTAAATATTCAGTCCTGAGAAACACATCATGGCCATCGCCATGAGTCCGACGGTGATAAACACGATGCCGAGTCCCTGCAAGGGTTTGGGAACGTCTGAATACTGCATTTTCTCGCGAATCGCGCCGAGTGCGACAATGGCAAGCGTCCAGCCGATGCCCGATCCGATGCCATAGACGACGGCGTCCCAAATCGAGCCGATGGCCTGCGAATTCGACGGATCCATCAGGATGCGCTGCTGCATGAAGAGCGACGCGCCCATGATGGCGCAGTTCACGGCAATCAGCGGCAGGAAAATGCCGAGTGCGGCGTAGAGCGAGGGCGAATATTTCTCGACCGTCATCTCGACGAGTTGCACCATGCCGGCAATCACGGCGATGAAAAGGATGAACGACAGGTACGAGAGATCGACACCCTCGACCAGACAGTCGGGGCCGAGCACCTTCGTCTGCAACAGATAGTTCACGGGAACGGTCACGGTGAGCACGAAAGTCACCGCCAAACCCAGCCCCAACGAGGTTTTCACGGTCTTCGACACGGCAAGGTAGGAACACATGCCGAGGAAGAAGGCGAAAATCATATTGTCCACGAAAATGGACCTGAATAACAAACTAATCGAATGTTCCATAATCTTTTCTTTTTTTTGTAGTTATGTAGTTAAGAAGTTATCGCTACGCTCGTCCTTCGGACAGTAGTTAAGCCATTACTCTTTTCGTTTATGTCAGCCACCAGAACATTCGGCTTAACTTCTTAACTTCCCTAACTTCTCATTTTTCTTTATAAAAATACGCACGATGTACCCAAATCACAATACCGACGAGAATCAGCGCCATCGCAGGCATCGTCATCATGCCGTTGTTCACATAGCCGAGGTCGTAAAGACCCTGCGGAAGAATCTGGAAGCCCAGCAGCGAACCGCGTCCGAAGAACTCGCGGGCGGCACCGACAATGACGAGAATCATCGCGTAGCCGAGTCCGTTGCCCACACCGTCGAGGAACGACGGCCAAGGCTTGTTCTGCATCGCGAAAGCCTCCAAGCGACCCATCAGAATACAGTTGGTGATGATCAGACCGACATAAACCGACAGTTGAACGCTCACGTCGTAGGCGAAAGCCTTCAGAATCTGCGAAACGATGGTTACGAGAGCAGCCACAACAACCAGTTGCACCACGATTCGGATGCGGTTGGGGATGGTGTTGCGGATCACCGAGATAATCACGTTGGCAAAGGCTGTGATTACCGTCACGGCGAGTCCCATCACGATGGCAGGCTTCAACTGCGCAGTGACGGCGAGGGCCGAGCAGATGCCCAATACTTGTCCGAGTATCGGGTGGTCGAGGTTCAGCGGATTGGTGAAAACCTCCTTATTTTGTTTGCTTAATAATGCCATAACAATTTACTATTTGACGATTTACTATTTGACAATTTATTTTTTGAGGGTTTCGATATACGATTTCAGACCCTCTTTCAGCATTTCATCGACTCCGTTGCAGGTCAGCGTGGCACCCGTGACGCAATCGACCTCCGAGGCCGGATTTTCCACTTTCTTCACCACGCCGATGGCCATCTGACCGTCGTCGGCAAAGATTTTCTTGCCCTTGAACTTCTCCTGCCAAGCCTGCGAATCCTTGATTTCGGCACCCAATCCGGCGGTTTCGCTTTCATGGTTGAAATACGCGCCGTAGATGGTGTTCAAATCGTCATCGACAGACACGAAAGCCGAAATTCCACCCCAAAGTCCCATGCCTTTCAGCGGAAAAACGTATTTTTTCTGCCCGTCAATCTCGCAAGCATAATAAATCTGGTCGCCAGCCTTCTCTTCCGACTTCACCACCTCGGCATATTTGGCTTCGGCCTCTGCGCCGTCCAAACCGCGAATGTTGAGCGAATAGAGAATCTGCTTCTTCTTGTCGAGGGCCACGTTTGCGTCCTGCATCGGCTTCAACGCCTGATAGACGAAGGCCAACAGGAAGGCCACGACGACCACGAGAATCGCACTATATATAATAATGTACGAGTTGCTGTTTGTGTTCAGTTTCATTCTTTACCTCCTCTCTTGATTCGTTTTGAAATATTCCGCTCGACGATGAAATGGTCGATGGTCGGGGCGAACATATTGCCAAAGAAGATGGCGAGCATCATTCCTTCGGGATAGCCGGCGTTCATCACGCGAATGATGATCGCGAGCGCACCGATGAGGAAACCGTAGATGTACTTGCCCGTTTCCGTGCGGCACGAAGTCACGGGATCGGTCGCCATAAACACGGCACCGAAGGCGAAGCCGCCGAGAACCAAATGTTCTTGCACCGAAATCGACGACTGGCCGGTCTGCTTGAAAATCAAAGCCATCAGCGCACCGCCGACGAAGACGCTCAACATTGTGCGCCACGAGGCGATGCCCGTCCAAAGCAGCAGAATCGCGCCGAGGGCAATCGCAATGACGCTCGTTTCGCCAATCGAGCCCGGAATGAAGCCGAAAATCATATCGGCGATGCTGTAGCCAGCCTCCGCGCCTTGTCCGATGTTGGCAAGCGGCGTGGCAGCCGTGAACGTGTCGGGAAGCGTGTTGCCGAGTCCGAAAATCTGGTTCTGAGCGACCCAAATCGTGTCGCCCGTCATTTTCGACGGATAACTGAAGAACAGGAACATTCGCGCTGCAATCGCAGGATTAAAGATGTTCATACCCGTTCCGCCGAAAATTTCCTTGCAGAAAATCACCGAGAAGGCGCAGGCCAATGCCAGCATCCACAGCGGACAGCCAATCGGCACAATCAGCGGAATCAGAATGCCGCTGACGAGGTAGCCTTCCTGAATTTCCTCGCCTTTCCATTGCGCCCAGACGAACTCGATGCCGAGTCCGACGATGTAACTGACGAGAATTTTCGGCAAAACGGCCAAGAAACCGAAGCCGAAAATCTCCCAGAAACTTGCCGTTTCAAGCGTTCCGGCGGCGAAATAATTCTGATAACCAACGTTATACATACCGAACAGCATGGCCGGCATCAGCGCGATGACCACCATCGACATAATGCGCTTCGAGTCGATGGCATCGTGGATGTGGGCACCGCTCTTGGCCGTCGTGTCGGGCACGAAAAGGAAGGTCTCGAAGCCGTCGAAAACGCTGCGCAGAGCGTGCAGCCGACCGCCTTCCTCGAAGTTCGGTTTGATTTTATCCAAATATTTTCTTAATGCTTTCATTTTTTTCTTTTTTTGAAGTTAAAAGGAATTTAAAGGGAAGTTATCGCGGTTTGCAACCGCTCGGAAGTTAAAAGGACATTACCTGTTTTTAGCCAAACATTCGTCCCGTTCACTTCCCTTTCACTTCTTTTCCATTCCCTTCCATTCTTTTTTAGCCGTTTTCTTTTCGTAAGATATTCAGTCCCTCTCGCACGATTTTCTGCAATTCGAGTTTCGAAGAATCGACAAACTCGGCCAGAGCGAAGTCCTCCGGGCTCACTTCGTAGATGCCCAACTGCTCCTGACGGTCGATGTCGCCTGCGATAATCGCCTTGATGAGATACTCGCCGTAGATGTCCATCGGCAAAACGCGGTCGTACTCGCCACTCATGATGATGTGGCGCTCGCCGCCCTTCACGCGGGCATCCAAACGATACTTTTTCTTCGGGAAAAGCCATGAGAAGTAACTGCGACTCGTCGAAAACTGGTCGAATCGCGGCAAAATCCAGCCGAGCATTTCGGCTGCGTCGTCGCCTTCGGGAATCACGCTCACCACCGACGTGTGAGCACCGAGATAGCCGTCCATCGTGTCGCGGCTGCCCGTCAGCGGATTTCCGTTGATGATGCGGATGTTCTTGCCTTCGTCGATCTGATCGTCGAGAATCGACTTCAACGGCGTTCCGACGAGTGCATCGACATAGGCAGGATTCTTCACCTCGCTGCCTGCAACGGCGACCGTGCGCGTCAAATCGACACGACCCTCGTTGAACAGCCGACCGAAGAAAATCACCGCCGTCGGCTCGACAATCCACACGATTTCGCCCTTGTTCACGGGGTCGAGATGGTTCACCTGCACGCCCACGTTGCCTGCCGGACAAGGACCGTCGAAAATCGCAACTTCCACATCCTTCGCATTCAGCAATGCGTCGGCGGTCTGCTTAGAACCCACGCCGAGATAGGTTTTCGCCATCTTCGACAAAGCCGTCAGACCCGTCTGCCAGTCGTGCTCCTGACCCGCCAGTTCAAACTCGAAGTCGCCGGCCAGCGGCTTGTCGCGCAGAGCCGAAACGAAAATCGACTTCGGCGTGTCAGCAGGGTTCGCCACCACCGCGTAGGGCAACTGGTTGATGTAGCCGAACAGTCCGGCCTCCAACAACACATTCTTCACGTCCTCGCCCGTCAGCGAGTCCACATCCTTCTTGCCGAACGCCGCAAAATCCTGTTGCTCGTCGGCCTTCACCTTCACGCAAAGCACCTTGCGACGCTCGCCGCGCTCCACCGCCGTCACCACACCGCTCACCGGCGAAGCAAACTTCACCTCCGGGCAGTTCTTATCGACGAACAGCGGCTCTCCGGCCTTGACGCGGTCGTCCTCGCGCACCACCACCTTCGGCGTGATGCCCGTGAAGTCATCCGGCACGAGCGCAAATTCCACACTCTGCCTGATGCTCAGCTTCCGCTTCTCGGCCTTGCCAGCCAGTTGAATGTCCAAGCCTTTGCGTAACTTAATCACTTTCTTCATAAGAATTTTTAATATGTTTTGATGTTTAATTTTTTCAGCGATTTTTCGTTTAATTTTCCGTCATTTTTTCCACGATTTTTCCGTAATACGGAAATCGACTGCAAAGGTAACAATTTTTCTTGAAAAAAGAGAAAAAATCATAAAATTTCTTTGTTCTGAATGGGCTTTTCACTATCTTTGCAGTCGATTTTGAAAAAAGTGAGGAAAATCACCAACGTCGCGTTGTGGGCGGTCATCGGACTGCTCATCGCGACGGTCGTACTGTTGCGCGTGCCAACGGTACAGCAGTTTATTGGCTCGAAAACGGCGGAGGTGCTGTCGGAAAAACTGGGGACGGAAGTGAGCGTGGGGCGCGTGGATCTGGGCTTTCTCAACCGAATCACCATCGACGATGTGGACATCCGCGACCAACAGGGCGAACAACTGCTGAAAGCGTCGCGACTGTCGGCGAAAATCGACTATCTGGCGTTGTTGAAAGGGAAAATCGTGGTTACATCGGCGCAGTTGTTCGGCATGAACGCGAACCTCTACCAACAAACGGCTGATGCGCCGCACAATTTCCAGTTTGTGCTCGACTCGTTGGCCTCGGAAGAACCGTCGGAAACGCCGCTCGACCTGCGCATCCATTCGCTGATTATCCGACGCGGCAGCGTGGCGTATCACAAACGCCATATCGCGCCCGTTTCGGGTCAGTTTTCGCCCGACCACATCGAGGCCACCGACATCAGTGCTCACGCGATTCTGAACGCGCTGCAAGACGACTCGCTGAACCTGAATCTGAAGAAGCTGACTTTCAACGAAAAGTCGGGCTTGCGCGTCGCGAATCTGAGCTTCAAAACGGTTGCGAATCGCGAGGCGGCTCAAGTCAGCGATTTCACTCTGACAACGGCGGAAAGTGATGTCAAAATCAGTGAACTGAACGCCACTTATCAGCATCGAAACGACACGCTCGACAGGGCTTCACTCAAGTTTAACGGAAAACTCGAACCATCGCTCATAACTCTCTGGGAATTAGCACCTTTTACCAACTTCGGACACGACATAAAAACGCCGTTTCATATCGCTTCTTCATTCAGTGGAACGGCCTCTTCTGTCAATATCAACAGCCTCGATATTCGGTCTGCCGACAACGAATTTTTGCTCTCGGGCAACGGCTCATTTTCGACGAAATCGGGGCAGGCTCAGTGGCTTGCCGACATCCATCGGCTGACCGCGAGCGAGCGCAGTATCAAGACGCTTTCGAAGGGTGTCGAACTGCCCGAAGAAGTGTTCCGATTGGGCGATGTTTCGTTTGAGGGAAGAGCCAGCGGAACGGCGCAAAATTTGTCGGCGACGGGTCTTCTGAAAACCGACGCAGGCAACGCCAATCTGACCTTCGCGAAAAATGGCCAAAATTTCAACGGAAACCTGAAAACCGACGGCTTGAACTTGCAGCGCATCCTCGACAACGACGAACTCGGCGAGATTGCCACACAAATCAGCATCGACGGGCAGTTGCCGACGGGAAATCAGCCTGCGTCGGCCCTTGCGCTCAAGGCGAAAGGCAGCGTTTCGCGCCTCGATTTCCGCAATTATTCGTACAACAAAATCAACCTCGACGGAACTCTGCAAAACGGCATTTTCGACGGAAAAATCGACGTGGACGACCCCAATGCACAACTTTCTGCCGTCGGAAAAATCGCGACAAAAAACCTCGCCGCCAACCTCACCGCCAACGTGCGCCACCTCAATCCATCGGCACTTCATCTGAGCGACCAATGGGGCGACGCCACGTTCAAGTTCGACATCAACGCCGACATCGCCGGACAGCAACTTAACACCGCCAACGGACACGTTGATATCGAGAATTTTGAAATGATTTCGAGCGAGCGACAATTTGCCTTCGACAAACTGAATCTGACGGCTTCGGACACGCGCGACGGTCGCAGCCTGCGCCTCCAGAGCGACTTTGCCGATGTCAAGGTCGAAGGGCAATACGATTACGAAACCCTCGCCCAGAGTTTCACGAACCTCGTGGGCAGCAAACTCCCGACTTTGCCCGGTCTGCCGAAGCAAACGCAGTCGATTCGCAACAATTTCCGCATCAGCGCGAATGTTACCGACGGAAAATGGCTCGAAAATCTCTTTGAAATTCCGCTCACGCTGCGCCAACCGATGCATTTGGAAGGTCAAATCGACGACCGCAACCGCCAAATGAACCTCGAAGCCCGACTGCCGCATTTCATCTACGACGACAGCGAGTATCGCGACGCCATTTTGAACATCACGACACCCAACGACACCCTGCGCACACACGCCGCCATCCGACGCATTTCCGACAACGGAAACCAGTTGCGGCTGACGCTCGACGCCAACGCTGCCGACAACCATCTTGCCACCGCGCTCCACTTTGAAAACGACGCGCTGCGCACGATGAAGGGCGTGTTGAACACCGACGCGCAATTCTTCAAAACGACCGACGGAAAAGACGCTGCCCACGTTGATATTCACTCCTCCGACTTCACGATTGGCAACGCGCTTTGGACGGTCGAGCCGGGCACGATTGTATATAGCAAAAACGACCTCACCATCGACCATTTGGCCATTTCGAGCGACAACCAACACCTCATCATCGACGGTCGGACTACCGCGACCGCCGCCGACTCGCTCATCGCCGAATTGCAAAATATTGATGTCGAATACATCCTCGACCTTGTCGATTTCGATGCCGTGAAATTCAGCGGTTTGGCGACGGGAAAAGCCTTTGTCACCAACTTATTTGGAACGCCAGAGGCCGCAGCGAAACTCAGCGTGGCAGATTTCCACTTTGAAGACGGACGAATGGGAACGCTCAGCGCGACGGCTCGACTGAACAACGAGGCGAAGCAAATCGACATCAACGCCATCGCCAACGACACGATTGCTCCGCTCACGCCGGGCGTTCTGCAAATGGGTCTTTTCCCCGTGAACACCCTCGTGAACGGCTATGTTTCGCCGCAGCGCAACGAACTGGAACTGTTCATCACGCCGAACAAGGCTCGCGGAGAGTTTTTGGAGAGTTTTTGCGGTAGTTTTATGCGCGACATCGACCTGCAAGTGACTGGAAATCTGCGACTTTACGGTCCTTTGGACGACATCAACCTCACGGGAAATGCCATTGCCAACGGCTCGGTCGGCATCAAGTCGCTCAACACGACCTACACCCTGCGAAACGCCCCGATTACGCTCATTCCCGACGAAATTCTGTTCCAAAACGACACGATTTACGACGCGCACGGTCACATCGGAATCGTCGATGGCGCACTCCACCACAAAAGTCTGACGCGCCTGACCTACGATTTCGACATTGAGGCGCAGGAATTGCTCGCCTACGACTTCCGCGACTTCGGCAGCGACACGTTCTGCGGAACGGTTTATGGCACGGGCAACTGCGTGATTCGCGGACGCGACGGCGAAGTGGTGATCGATGTCGATGTAACGCCCGACGAAGGATCGGAAATCCGCTACAACGCCTCGTCGCCCGACGCGATTAGTTCGGGAGAGTTTGTCACGTGGAGGGACAGGAGTTCGGGAGTTCGGGAGTTCAGGAGTTCAGGAGTTCGGGAGTTCAGGAGTTCGGGAGTTCGGGAGTTCAGACAACAGCAAAACTGGCGGTCAAGGAAAAGAATGGGTGGATTTCGATGTC
>JAFYJH010000104.1 GCA_017538195.1 Prevotella sp. | reverse complement strand
TTAACATATCCGAAATGAAATCAAAATGGGTTGGTGAAAGCGAGAAAAAGATACAAGGTATTTTCACCAAATACGAGGCAATGGTCAGGAAGTATGACATCTGTCCAATCCTTCTCTTCAACGAGGCTGACGCCATTATCAACAAGCGTTCAGACAATGTTAGTGCTGCTGTTGACAAGATGGAAAATACCTGCCAGAACATTATTCTTCAGGCTATGGAAAATCTCTCTGGAATAATGATTGCCACAACCAACCTCACAGATAATTTGGATTCAGCTTTCGAACGTCGATTCCTTTATAAAATTAGTTTTGACAAACCTACGGTGGACACAAGAAGACAAATTTGGAATGTCATGTTACCCTCTCTTAGTTGTGAAGAAGCAAGAAGTCTTGCCGAGAGCTATGATTTCAGTGGTGGTCAAATCGAGAACATTGCACGAAAACAAATTGTTGACAGTATTCTCTATGGACAACAAGAAGATATTTCAAACGTTAGATCTTATTGTCAAAATGAAATAATCAGAAATTCTAAAAGAATTGGATTTGTAAATTAACGTGAATTCGCTGCTTCGATGCTCGTTTTGGGCTCGCTGCTGCTCATTGCCTGCCACCTGACGTTTGCTTTCGTACTGCCGATGTTCAAAGACTCAACTGTAGGCGGCGTCATCATCGCCTACGTTACGATTCTTGTGCTCGGATCGTCGTTCTCGCTCGTACCGGCATCGCTGTGGCCCAGCGTTCCGAAACTCGTCGATGCGAAAGTCATCGGCTCGGCCTACGCGCTGATTTTCTGGATTCAGAACATCGGTCTGTGGCTCTTCCCGCTGCTCATCGGCAAGGTGCTCGACAAGACCAATCCCGGCGTCACCGACCCCACGCAGTTCGACTACACTTGGCCGCTCGTGATGCTCGCTTGCCTCGGCGTCGCCGCTCTGATTCTCGGCCTCGTGCTGAAAGTCGTCGATCGCAAGCGCGGTCTCTGCCTCGAAGAACCGAACATCAAGTAAATTTGCGTTGGCAATTATCAAAAAATGGGCAATCTTGGATTGCTCATTTTTTTTGTTGATGGATATTTTGTAGAAAAAAACGGCTCAGTTGCTGCGAATCAGACGGTCGATTTCGTCGAATTTGTCGCCCATGTTGAGGTTGAGATAAATCGTGTAGAGCGGCAAGGCCCAACGGTTGCGCTGGTCGGGTGCCAAGGAGCGGAAATGCTCCATATAGTGACGGGCAGACTGGTATTTTTTCGTCATCTGCTGTTTCTGCTTCGCCGTCACTTTCGGGCTTTTCCCGATGTTCACCGCCTGCGAAAAATAGGCCATTCCGAGGTTGTACCACGCATCGGCGAGGGTGCTGTCGGTGGCGATGAGATGCTCGCACTCGCGGATCACGGTGTCGTATTGCCGCAGGTTAAGCAACGCGGTCGTGCGGACGAGTCGGAAAGCGTTGTTGGTTGTGTCGGCAGCGATGGCGAAGTCGGCGGTGTTCAGCACTTCGTTCCAGTCAGCGCGGCTCGTGTGATACTCGACCAATCGCGGAAAGAAATAGGAGAACAGCGGATATTTCTGGAAGCCTTCGGCGAGCGTTTCGACGTATTTCGCCGTGTCATTTTCGAGTTTGTAGGTGTCGGCGAGATATTGCAGCGTCATCGGATAGTGAGCCGTGTCTTGCAGTGCCAAATCAACGTGGCGGAGCGTGGCCTCGGCGTTCTGCGTCTTGTAGCCGCAGTAGGTTGCCCAATACGACGCTTCGGGCATCCGCTCGTCGGTTTGGCGGTAGTCGAATGGCTCGAAAAGCGGCTGACTGGCGCAGTCGATGTAGCGGTCGAAAAAGTCGTATGCCTCGGCAAATTTCTGTTTTCCGACGAAATAAACGCCGCCATTAAAAAGGTTTGAGCGATGTTTGTTGAGAAATTCGCCGTGTTTCTTGCGGTATTGCGGCTTTACGTCGCCCTGCGGATTCGGAGCGGCATCGATGGAGTCGAAAGCCTGCAAAACGGTGAACATCCGCTTCGTGAGGTTGAAGAAGGCGGCGGTGTCGTATTTTTGCTTCAGATAGAGCTTCATATTGCCCTGTTCATACTGCTTCCTGACGGCATCGAACATCATCAGCCAGAGCCGTTCATTCTTGCGGTTGGCCGAGTCTTGCAGGTGTTTCAGCATCAGTTGTTCGGCTTTTTCGAGGTTGTTGCCAGCCTTCAAATAAGCCTTCGCCTGCGCGATGTCCTTTTTCAAGGTCGAATGTTTTTTCTGGGCCGAAATCGACAGCGACAACAAACAAAAAATCAATATGGTGATGGTTTTTCTCAACATTTCCTCTTCAAATTTATTTTTGTTTCTGGATATTTTATTTTTTGCAAAAGTACAATAAAAATATTCAATCAACAAGCTTTTAAACTTTTTTATGATGATTTCGCCCCGTCTTTTGAAAGCGTAAAGTCGCCGTCAGAACGGATAGCCGATGGCGAAATGCAGGGTTTGGTTGTCTTTGAAGTTATCAACGTTGAAGTAGCCGGACTTGGTGGTTTCGTAGGGCAAATGGAGACCGATGCCCCAGTCGAGGCGGAGGATGAGGAAGTCGAGGTCGTAGCGCAGGCCGATGCCAGTTCCGAGGGCTTGCTCGCGGAAGAAATTGCGCAGTTTGAACATGCCGGGCTCGAAGATTTCGTCGGCAACGGGGTCGTCGTAGTGGTCGCCGGGCGGTGTCCAGATGTTGCCGGCATCGAGGAAAATGGCTCCGTGCAGGTTGCCGAAAAGTCGGGTGCGATATTCGAGGTTCCAGACAAACTTGATGTCGCCGTTTCGCAGCAGGTAATCGACGGCTCGATTGCCGAAACTCCTGATGGCTCCGGGGCCGACGCCACGCACGGGAAAGGCTCGGATGCTATTGGCTCCTCCGACGTAGAACATCTCGCAGTTCGGCAGCCAGTCGCTGTTGCCGTAGGTCCAGATGTAGCCGGCATTGATGTGGCCGACGAGGGTCGAATTGCTGCCCAGCCGCCACGTTTTCGTGAAGTCGGTTTCGATTTTCACGAACTGCGAATAGGGATTCTTGAAAAGTTCCTTGTCTTTTTCGTTCCACTTC
>JAFYJH010000103.1 GCA_017538195.1 Prevotella sp. | reverse complement strand
TGGAAGCAAGTCATATACTCCTCCCATTCCTGCTGTCGCGGTAGCGTGGCGAGCCGTGCCATCGCCCTGTCCCAGTCGAAGTCCATCGGCGTTTCCACAATCATCACCAAGCGCGTTCCGAGGATGTAAATATCCATCTCCAAGATGCCAACTTCACGGATTCCCGCAAGAATTTCCGGCCACGCCTCGCCCTCGCTGTGCCGTTTCCTGTACTCGCGAATCAGTGCCGGCTCATCCTTCAAATCCATCGTCTGCACATACCGCTTCACCGGCACTGCAAACTGCTTCATTACGTTTCCTTCTGTCATAGTTGCCATTATTTTTCTGCAAAATTACAAAAAAATCGCTTCACGGCTTATTTTTTTCCCGAAATCTTCTTTAAAAAGTCAAAAGACATTTTACAAATCTGCGATTGAACGAGAGATAAGTGGCTATATTTACAACCTTAAAAACAGAATAAGTTGGCAAAAATATAGTTAAAAATACGGAATAAGTGGATTTTTTCTTTGTCAAATGAGGAAAATATCTGGTTCATTCTTCAAAGAAGAATAAACGATTCTGCCCTCTATACGAAAACCGCTTCTGTAACTCAAGGCTACGGAAGCGGTTTTTAAATGTTTTCAAAAACAGGATTTCAATTAAATAATATGAATCAAAACACTGTGGTTTTTATTTAACGCGACATTTGAAATATAAAAAGTTGGCAAAAAAATTGGAGAACAGAAAAATAACATATAATTTCGTAACGGGATTTAGATAGTTCCAAGTTCTTAGGATGTAAAGAACCTATAAGGGTCAGACATCTTTCGAGCAGATACCTGCTTAGCTCAGGGAAACTGGCTCATGACTGGTTGTATTACACGCTTGTATGACTGGAAATAGACCGGCATCACTCAAATGCCGGCAGAATTAGACACGTAACTAATTTTCTGCGGGTTTTAGGTTTATTGTTTAATATTGTTAGCATTTTTATCTAATTCAATGTTACAATTTAATCCTATCCTAAATATTGCAATGAAAAAAACACCGACAAAGATAGGATTTAAAAAGAGTAAAAAGAAAATACTTAATATTGTAGAATCAGTATTCATCATTTTAACAAATAAAAAAGAATACGAAATGCCTACCAATATGCCAAATGGTATGGATAAGATTCTCAATATCCAACATCGTGTACATATTTTACATTCTCTGTAGAAATATTTGTGATATAAACCACTATCTTTGTAGTCATATTGTGACTTCACTTTCTTTGGTGAACCATGTTTGATTTTTCTACATGCATCACAAACGAAAGTAGAATCTTTACTATCATTTTGTCTCATAAATTGCTGCATTCTTACACAATTTTTTCTGTTATTCTTGATACTACTCCTCAATCCCAAACCAGTGCTCCTAAGTCGCTAAGATAATAGCAACTTCCCTTCAGTTCCACAAGGCAGACAACAGACAATGTGAGCCTGAGTCCTTTCTTGGATGCTGCAAAGTTACGAATAATTTTTAAACGCCATCATTTTTATCGTTTTTTTTTCGTTCTGCCGCATTTCTGTATCTCTCCATCGGCACCTAGCTTGGAGATGTTCTTCTTCGGTATATCGCAATGATGTCCATCTTGCGCATCAGCCTGCGGATTTCATCTCCAACTCGCCAATTTTGCGCAGATGACGGTCGCGTTCCGTCTGGATTACTAGAAATGTGCAACATTTACAGACACTATGGCCACCATCCCTATTTTCGCATATTAAATTTAGTATACACTGAACGCAATAATTCAAAAGTAGCTATAATGCGAAAGGCCACGCTCCAATCTGAGACAACTATAAACGTACTAAGCAAAAAACATCTAAGATTGTTTGTGACATTTGCGAAATCTCTTATTACTTTTATCAGCTTTTCGGTTTTACTGTAATCTTTCCGAAGTACATACCCCATTATTTTTGCTTTTTCTCGTAATTCATATTCTTCCACAAGTGTCCAAATTCCTGAAAAATCTGTTTTTACCTTTTTCATATTTTATAATATTAAAAATTTGATGCAAAGATAAAAAGAAATTTTTCAAAAGTCGTGTAAGAAAGTTTTTTCTTAATTAAAAATAAAAGAATTACTTAATAAATTCAGTTTTAGGCAATTACAAAATATAAATTAATTTAAGTTTCGGGAGTTCCTAACTCGCCATTTTACATTGATATAATTCACAGTATGGGCAAGCTCAAGCACTTCTTCATCTTCGATCGAGAATCCTTGGTGATGGCTCGCACTCGATGATGATGCCAAACATATTGAGAATGGCATCTTTATGTCGATAGAACGACATGCGCGTGATGGGTTTTCCGTCAATCACCTTGTCGTCGATCCACCGCTGATTGATTTTCTCAAGCGTCAGCCGCTTATGCTTCCGAAGAAGCGTCACAAGCCATATATATTGCTGAAAAATTTTCGCTGGTTTCATAATTATTTCATATTCTCAAACACGAATGAGCAGAACTCATCCAATGACTTCTGAATAATCTCCTTAGGTATTAAACGACGATGGTATTCCGCCACCATCGTAGGACTCAGGCTTCTACTCATCGCATATTCCACAACGCTATGGTCTGCTGATTGACACAACAATATACCAATACTCGGATTTTCATTACTGCGTTTCACGTCCCTATCCAAAGCTTCCAAATAAAATTCAAGCTGCCCCACATATTCAGGCTTGAATTTCCTTGCCTTCAATTCAATGGCAACAAGGCATTGTAAACCACGATGATAGAACAGCAAATCTACCTTGAATGTTGAACCGCCAACTTGTAATGGAAATTCACTATCAACGAAGAGAAAATCTTTTCCAAGCTCCAATACAAATTGTTTGATGTGCTCTAATATTCCCTTGTGAAGTTGTCTTTCATTATGTTTCTGGGGCAAATTTAGAAAATCCACGAAAGCCCTGTCTTTAATCAACGAAGATGACCGAGGATATATTTGTTTCAAGCCTGCTGAAAAATTCTTTTTGTCACCCATCAATGAGCCAAACGTGTCATTCTGGATGCATCGCCTTAGTTCAAGATTATTCAGACGTTCTTTATAGGAATAAAGAATATAGAATATACGTTGCTCGGAAGATTTACACCTGTTCAGAATTTCCAAATGGTTGGAAAATGTTGTAAGACGAAGTATCTCTGGCAATTGTGCAGATTCCGTCTGCACAATTGTATTTTTATTCATTTGTGCAGACGAAATCTGCACAAATTCTGGTAGGACAAGATCTTGGACTTGTGCCAAAAATGTGTTTGAGGAATATTCGTCATAGAACATCACCATATTATAGATATTCCTTCTACTATATCCTTTCAGGGTGGGATCTTGCGCACGCAAATATTCCGAAAGAAGAGTTACAACTTTGCTGCCCCATTCCTTAACTCTAAGCCTATGGCTGACAATTCGTCCCACAGTCCAACTCATTTTCAAAGATTCTTCATTTACGCCACGCAATGCTGATTCACGATGCATAACTATAACACTCCGAATCTCATCAAATTGTTGCTCATACTTACTCAATTCCTCATTCATATTGCTAAAGCACTTTTTCACGTTCGCAAGATTAATATTTTTCACAATGACACAAAATCATCCCTGGCCCACAATGGTGCCGAATCGCGATTATTTCACTGCCCTATGGCTCCGCCAACCGTAAATCATGATGATGAGGAAGCAGACGAGGGGCAGCACGTAGGAAACGTTCACAGCGGGATGGCCGAGGACGGTCTGCTGGTCGATGATGGTGCCCTGAAGTGGCGGCATGAGCGCACCGCCGACAATCGCCATAACGAGGAAGGCGGCACCGAGCGTAGTGTCTTGACTATCAACGTTTTCGAGGGCGATGCCGTAAATCGTCGGGAACATCAGCGACATGAAGAAACTGATTCCGACGAGGCAATACAGACCGAACATTCCGACGACGAAAATGGCTCCGAGCGTACACACGGCGGCTCCAATTGCAAAGACCGACAACAGCACGCGCGTGTTCACGTAGCGCATGAGGAAGGTCGAGATGAAGCGGCTGCACAGGAACAGCGACATGGCGACGATGTTGTACATCTGCGCCGTGGCCTTGTTGATGCCGAGATGGTCGGCGTATTGGATGATGAAAGTCCACGTCATGATTTGGGCGGCGACATAGAACATCTGCGCCACCACGCCCTCGCGGTAGATGCGGTTGTGCCAAAGGTTCGAGAGCGTTTGGCCCGTCGAGTGGACGTTGCCGAGGGCTTTCTGTTCCTCGCTTTGCGTCTGCGGCATTTTCGTCAGTGCAATGATGATGAAAATACAGACGACAACGAGGCCAATTGCCACGTATGGATTGCGAATCACAGCCAAATCGTGCACGCGAATCGATGCTTTTTCGGCCTCCGAAAGCGTTCCGAAGATGATTTGTCCGGCTGCATCGCGACGGTCGCTGATGAGTTGCGGAAGCACGATGAGCGAGGCCACCGCCATGCCCGACAGCGACCCCATCGGATTGAAGGCTTGCGCGAGGTTCAATCGGCGCGTCGAGGTCTCTTTCGAGCCAAGCGACAGGATGAACGGATTGGCGGTCGTTTCGAGAAACGCGAGTCCGAAGGTCAGGATGTAGAGCGACAGGCAGAAGAACATAAAACTCTGCTGCGCGGCTGCCGGAATGAACAGGAATGCGCCGATGGCGTAGAGTGCCAGACCGAGCAAAATGCCCTTTTTATAACTGAATTTTCGGATGAACAAGGCCGCCGGAATCGCCATCGTAGCGTAGCCGCCGTAGAAGGCGAACTGCACCATCGACGCCTTGGCTGCCGACAGTTCCATCACCGTCTGAAAGGCCGCCACCATCGGGTTTGTGATGTCGTTGGCGAAGCCCCAGAGCGCAAACAGCGAGGTGATGAGAATGAAAGTGATGAGATATTTTTTCTCAATTAGTTTGCCCCCTAAGATAGGGGGCTGGGGGTCTGAACAGACTCCTTTTTCTATATTTTTTTGCATAAATATTCTATATATAAAATTAAAATGAGTTACTCAAGACCCCCAACCCCCTAATTTAAGGGGCTTTGGTCTATTTATAAATCGGTCCAAAATTCTCGCAGGCACGATAGTCCGCACCCTCCTTGTCCATTCCGAACGCATTCCACGCCGCCGGACGGAAAACATCCTTGTCGGCGATGTTGTGCATACAGACGGGGATTCGCAGAATCGAGCAGAGCGTCAGCACGTCGGCACCGATGTGGCCGTAGGCGATGGCACCGTGGTTCGCACCCCAGCAATTCATCACCGAATAAACATCCTTGAAGCAGTCTTTCGTCGGGTCGAGACGCGGCACAAACCACGTTGTCGGCCACGTTTTATCGGTTCTGCGGTTCAGAATATCGTGGATTTCAGAGTCGAGATCGACGCTCCAACCCTCGGCCATCTGCAACACCGGCCCAAGCCCTTTCACACGGTTCAGACGCATCATCGTCATCGGCATTCCGCCGCGTGTGAGGAAGTTCGACGAGAAACCACCGCCACGGAAATAGTCGCGGTCGGCAGGATACCACGTCGTGGCTTTCAGACAAGCCTCCACGTCGGCCTCGGTCATCTCCCAATGGTGCTTCATCACGGGATTTCCGTCCTTGTCGCTCATCGCACCCGTCGCATCGAGCGTCGTCGCACCGCTGTTAATCAAATGAATGAAACCGCCTGCGGCCATACCCTCTGGTTTCTTGCCCGAAACGCGCTCCACAGCCTCTGGACTCCAGTAGGTTCGGATGTCTGAGAACATCACGCCGCGATTCGTCAGCAAGTGGCCGAAGAGCATCGAAACGCCGTTGAGCGCGTCGTTTTCGGTTGCCAAAACATCGGCTTCGCGAATACCGTTCCAGTCGAAGGAAGTACACATCAGCGACTCGGGGAAGTCGAAATTCGGCCAATGGTCGGTCCACTGACGCTGTCCCTGCACACCGGCCAACAGCGCGTTGTGACCCAGAGCCTCCTCCTTGAATCCCATCTCCTTCAACTTCGGATTTCCGTGCATCAAATCGCGGATAATCAGCATATTTTTCACCGTGAAATCCCAGTCGGCATCCTTTTCCTCGCGTGTCTTGGCCTTGCCCTTCTCCACGTTGTAGTCGCGACCTTCATTCGGCATACAATATTTCTTCGTCCACGCCATCGCTTTCTCATATTCGGCCTTGTCGTAGATTTCCAACTCCACGCGACGCAGAATCTCGACCAGATCGGCGTATTCCGTGCGCATTCCGAGATAATCTTGGAAGAAATCGGCATCGACAATCGAGCCTGCGATGCCCATACAGGTGTTTCCGAGGCTCAGATACGACTTTCCACGCATCACCGCGACAGCCTGCGCAGCACGGGCGAAGCGAAGAATTTTCTCGGCGACATCCTCGGGAATCGAGTTGTCGTCGAGGTCTTGCACATCGTGGCCGTAGATGCCGAATGCGGGCAAGCCCTTCTGCGCGTGAGCCGCCAAAACAGCCGCCAGATAAACCGCTCCCGGACGTTCCGTGCCGTTGAAGCCCCAGACCGCCTTCGGATAGTGCGGATTCATATCCATCGTTTCCGAGCCGTAGCACCAACACGAAGTCACCGTAATCGTCGAGCCGACGCCCTCGCGCTCGAACTTCTCGGCGCAGGCGGCACTCTCGGCCACGCGGCCAATCGTCGTGTCGGCAATCACGCACTCCACAGGACTTCCGTCGCCGTTGCGCACATTGCTTTCAATCAGGTTTTTCACTGCCTTGGCCAAAGCCATGGTCTTGTCTTCCAAACTCTCGCGCACTCCGCCTTGACGACCGTCGATGGTCGGGCGAATGCCAATTTTCGGGTACTTGTTCATATTATTTTCATTTAAGTTAATAATCTAACTGAGAAATTTTCGCTTTCAACCCACAAAGTTAGGCAATAATTACGAGAATCGTGCAGCCGACACGTTAAAAATTATTATAAGATGGCAGAAATAGCGTGATTATTGGCAGATAATCATTACTTTTGCATACAAAAATGAAGAAAACATGGCAATCGCAAAATGGATAGGAGCCTTTTTGGGCTTCATAACGACTGGCTCGCCGCTCGGCGCATTGGCCGGATACGCACTCGGCTCGATTTTCGAGTCGGGGCTCGACTCGTTCGGCGAGTCCGACAACTACAACAATCGTGAATACGACGACAACGACACTTATCGCCGCTATCAGGAATACCAACAGCAGGGACAGCGCAACTCGTTCCTGTTCTCGCTGCTCGTGCTCGCGGCCTACATCATCCGTGCCGACGGCAAGGTGATGCACTCGGAAATGAACGTTCTGCGCACGTTTTTGCGGCAGAATTTCGGTCAGCAGGCGGTTTCTCAGGGCGAGGACATCGTCAAAAAGCTGTTTGAACGGCAGAAACAGGAGGGCTACGGCTATCGCACGACGATTCGCAGCGCGTGTCAGCAGATTGCGATGAACATGGACTATTCGCAGCGGCTGCAACTCGTGAGTTTCCTCGTGATGATTGCGCAGGCCGACGGTTCGGTGGTCGATGCCGAAATCACCGCCTTGCGCGATGTGGCTGCCTCGCTCGGCATTTCCGCCGCCGATGTGGAGTCGATGCTCAACCTGCGCTCGTCGAAAAACGACCTCGAAGCGGCCTATAAAGTGTTGGGAATCAGCCCATCGGCTACCGACGAGGAGGTGAAAACCGCCTACCGCCAGATGGCCTTGAAGCATCATCCCGACCGCGTTTCCACGCTCGGCGAGGATGTAAAACGGGCTGCCGAGAAAAAATTCAAGGAGATCAACGATGCCAAAGAAAAAATCTACAAGGCTCGTGGCTTGTAGATTTCTCAAGAATGTTTAGGAATCCTTATTCCACAACACTAAATTCGTCTTTTCCAACGCCGCAGAGCGGGCAAACCCAGTCTTCGGGAAGGTCTTCAAACGCGGTTCCGGCAGCAATGCCGTTTTCGGGGTCGCCTACTGCGGGATCGTATTCGTAGGCGCAAACATCGCAAATGTACTTTTTCATCTTGTTTTCGTATTAAAATTACCTAAAAAAAATCATTTCAAGTTCCAAGCGCGGATAATGTTGTCACGCGAAAGCGTCTCGACTGCATTCTCGATGTTGTCGGGCAGGTTGCAGAAGAAGTCGATGCCCGTGAGCCGTTCCAGTTCGCGGATATTGACGACATAGGGCGTGAGGTCGGGATTGGTTGTCGTATTCGACTGATGCTGAATCCAGAAGCCAAGCGCCTTGTAGCCGCCGTTGGCTGTGTCTTTGTTCTTGCAAAGAAACGCCATAAAGAAATATTTGGGCACGGGAATACGATTTCTGCCAGAGCCGAGAGTTCTGATAATGTGATCCTTCTTGTCGATGGTGCCGCCTTTGACGACATAGAGCGTGTCGCGGAAATTATTGCTGTTCCACGAGCGTGCCTTCGCCTCCATACTCGCCCACACGTATGCGTTGAAACCGTTTACCTGCGGCTGCATATTCGTCATGTAGAACGTTTGAATATTGGCTTGTTGATTGTAGCCATAGCCGCGATCGGCAGAAGCCATGATGTGGCCGTGCTGATAGCCCGTGTTCCAATAGGGATCTGCCGTGAAATGGTATTGCGAGGGCAAATTCGGGTCGTTGGGATACTCGCTGAAATCGCCACCTTGGTTGTAGGGCTTGCGCGTCGTGTTGCTGCTGCTGTTTCCGGCGTGCCACTGCCAACACGACCAACGCTGCGAGCGCAACGTACCGCCGTCGTTCGACCAGTCCCAACCTTCGGGACGGAGGTTCGAGTCCCATTCAACGCAATAGTTCACACCGAACGAAGCGTTGTGAACTATGACGATGTTGTTGCTTCCGTCTTTCAGCCTTGGGAACTCCAGTCGCCCATAGACTACATTCTTCGCCGTGTTGTTGCGATTGACATTTGCCGATGACGTTTCTTCTGAGCCATCGTTAAATTCGACATCGTTGCCGCACGAGGAAAGTGCGACAACGCAAGCGAACAGAATGGAAAGGCGGACGAAATGTTTCAAATTACTTCTTGATCTTGCCGTAGCGGTTCATGAAGCGATCGACGCGACCGGCGGTATCGACGAGCGTGCTCTTACCCGTGTAGAAGGGGTGCGAGGTGTTCGAGATTTCAACCTTTACCACAGGGTAGGTTTCGCCTTCAAATTCCACGGTGTCGTTGGTCTTTGCGGTCGATTTCGTCAGGAACATATCGCCGTTTGACATGTCGCGGAACACGACGGGGCGATAGTTTTCGGGATGGATTCCTTGTTTCATTGTCTTTATTGTTTTAGTTGTTATAATTTCGTTGCAAAAGCGGCTTTTTTACGGCCTATACGCTTAGCAGGGTGCAAAATTACAAAGAATTTCGCACCCTGCCAAATTATTTCGCAGTTTTTTTACTTTTGCATCGAAAAAATGAAGTTCACGATATGGATTTCCTTCCGATTATGCCAATAGTACATCCTGCATTTGGGATGGACGAGGTACGAGCGGTATTCGTGCCTGCCAACCTTTCGTTCAAACCGTCCTGCCGTCGGCATTTTCCTGATGGTTTCAATGCCGTTGAAGAGATTCTGAACCATTGTTTGCGAAGCATTGCTTCCGACATGATACCTTTCCCATGCCAACGCTTTCACGTAGATGCGGTAGGCTTTTCTTGTCCAGACAGTTTTCATCTTGCCATAGAAAAGAGTTTCTGAATGTCTTCGTCAGAAACGACACCGCTTCTTTCCGCGTCGATTACCATTGCCTCGAAATCCTCAAGCTCCGCCTCGTTTTCGGGAAAATCCTCCCCTATCATCATGTCATTGGCTTCCAATTCTTCCACCATACTGGAAGGCAGATATTGGCTTGCCCAGTCTTTCATTTCCTGAAAGTCGCTGATGAACGACGAGTTTTCCTGTGAGTTCAGAAAAGCGTACATCTGTTCCAACTTCACAGGACTGGTTTCTTTCTCCACCTTGCGAAGAACGGCATGACGCAGTATCTGAACGACTGGGTTCACGGCGTAGCCTGCTATCGGATCTTTTACTTTCATTTTTTTTTACAGTTTTATTCAGCGTATGTGATGACGATTTTCGAGAATCGAACCTGACTTGCTGCACCTGTCGTACCACTTGTATTGGTGATGACTACCTGAGCACCATTCACATTGTTAGCCGTCAAGTTTTCGCCACTGATGTTGATACTGCCCGGCGTTGCCGAAACATCGCCACTGGCATTGCAAAGAGTGCCAGAAGACGAGTCGGTGCTGCAAGCGAGCATCACGGAGGCGATTTTCTTGCCGTCGGCAGCCTTCACTGTGACTGAGTTCTTCGGATACATACGGATGCTCTCGCCTGCATTGTAATATTTGGGGGCATTGGTGTTGCCGCCGCCATCGAAAGTGAGGGTTGCACCATCGACCAACTTCACGGAAGTAACTGCCGTACCGTTTGCGATGTTCAAATCCTTTGAAACCAGCGTGAGCACCTTGCCGTCGAGCGTTCCGTAACTCTGCGAGGAGCCGCCACCTTCATTGCCACCGCCACCTTCATTACCGCCGCCGGAGCCGCCTTCGGTCTTACCGTTGAGCGATACCAACCAGTTTTTCTTATTGGCAAATTCAGGGGTATTTCCTTGAAAGTAAACCACTTTACCGCAAACGACAACGTCATCGCCGACCTTAATCTGCGTGTCACCTTCTTTCCAAGATTGTTTGTTGAAGTAGTAACTGCCGTAAACCGTAAACTCATTCGTAGTAGAGCCATCTTCAGAGATATTATAGGTTGCTGTTCCGTATTGAGCATTATAAGTGTATTTAATACTGGAAATTTTTCCTTTCACATAGACATCGTCCGAGGATTCGGCATCCGCTCCGAGCGACTTCGTGAAATTAACGGCTGCCACAGGATTGTAGGGATCGTCTTTCGTTCCACTACCTTTGGCTTCACCGCCACTTTCGCCGCCACCGCCGCCGCTTCCCGGTGTCAATTTTACAAGATAACTTTCCGAGATTTCGGGCGTGACTGCACCAGTGTTGTTATTGACATACTTATAGAGGTGTCCGAACACAACAACTTCGTCGCCTGCCTTGATGTCGGTTACAGCCTTGAATTTCTCACCATTCAAACCATCGCCTGCATACACTTGTACTTGGTTGGTGGTTGTACCATCATCGGAAATATAGTAATTGATGTTACCATATTTTGCGAAATTGTCAGCATTGGTCAAAACTTTCACGATTTTTCCCTTCACATAAGCGAACTCGGAAGTTTTTTCACCGTTACCCAAAGCTTCAATGCGTGTAAAGGCTTCGGTTGTCGTAATCGGATTTTCTGCCGAACCGATTGTTTCCGTCGGAGGAACATCTGGATTCAAATCGCCACCTGTTCCCTCCTTAATTTCAACGTTCTTGACCTCCCATGTAGTTGAATTGTCAGAACCACATTCAAACTTGAAAGCAAACACGACATCTTTATTCAAGTATTCATCGGGAAGTTGAATCGTATTCGATTCATAAAAATCCCAACTGTTCGTTGAACTGGCAACTGGCTTATATGCAAGTTGTTTCCATGTAGCCGCCGAGACATCGCCATTGTAATTGTCACTAACCAATAACTTATGCTTCTCCAAATCATTGTTGCTGCGCGTATAGCGAATAACGTGCTCAAGATTGATGATTACACCCGTACTTGAGGTAGTTTTAATAACGGGAGAAACCAACCAAGTTTCGGTTTCTGTAGTAACATTATTAGAATATCCAGACGCTTTCGCATAGGAATTTCCAAGACTCCAGTCAGTTCCTTTAACAGTTTTAACTGTCCAATCATTACAACTTGCACTGTTATACGGCAAATTGAACACGGATTCTCCATTGGGATCTACTTCCTCGTTGCCCGGCTGGGCATAAGGTGCGGGAACATCCTCGCAACTTGTGAATGTAAAGGCTGATACAGCCAGAACAAACATCGAATAAATGAACTTTTTCATATTGTTATACCTTTTTTATTATTATGTTCTAAAATTATACTTAACTTCTTCACTCCCCTACTTTACGACCAAGTCGGAAGTCTTGCGCATCAGAATCTGCCAAGTGCCGCGATATTGCGTGGCAACGCCGACGATGTCGCAGGGAATTTTCCGATTGGCGAGGGTGTCGAAAGGCAACACGGTGGCCGCGAAATCGGCGTAGGTGCTGGTTCGGACGACCAGTTTGCTGACGGCGTAATTGTCAAGCGTCTGATTGACGTTGTTACCGCCCGATGTGCTGCCATCGACGAGGGTATTCTTGCCATTGGCGTTCCTGAAAGTGACATTCGAGAGTTTCACCAACATTCCGCAGTAGGTATTGGGATTTTTAAAGACTTCATCGGTGAATTCCATCGGCTGCAAACCTTCCGAGGGGATTCCGCCCACGAGTTTGTAGTGGCTGCTCCAGAGGTCTTTCGACATTCGTCCGATTTGTCCGTTGTAGGGTGCGCCGAGTTCGATTTGGTTGCCGTAGCCGCCGATGTAGAGGCCCTTGAGGGCGATGATGAGTTCCTGACCTTCGGCGAGATAGCCGTTGAGTCCGCCCTGATTGACGGCGACGACGAGTCCGCCCGTTTCGTCTTGCACGGCGAACTGCTTGTAGAGGTTGCCGCCGATGTCGTTACCGCCGACGCGGACGCGCAGTTTGATGTCGTCCTCGACGAGTTTGTTGCCGCTGTTGGCGATGGCGTCCTTGTAGTTCGGATGCGCCTTCAACTCGGCGATGGTGATGATGCCGTCCTCGGTGATGCTGTTGTTGCCGAAGGGCGACTGGTCGAGCGACGGCTCTTTCCAGTTGTCGTTGAACAGCGAGTCGTCGCCGTCGAGACACGAGGTCAGTGCGAATGTGACCGTCACCGCCATTATGAATAGATATTTCAATGTTTTCATATTCTTCTCTTTTATAGTTTTAAACTTTCATCCTTATTCTTTATTCCTTCATCCTTCATCAAAACTTATAAGTCACAATGAACATTCCGTTGATTCCGTTGGCATAGAATTTCTTCGGGTTGTAGAAGAATTTGTAGGTGCGGATGTCGTCCTGACCGTACTGCTTGCTGTCCTTTCGGTTCTGTTCCATACCGCCGGTGACGATGTTCGTGTTGTTCAGGATGTTCGTCAGCATCAGGTTGAGGGAAAGCTGACCGGCGCGGCGCAGTCTGATGGTGCGACCGATGCTTGCGTCGAGCATGAATCCGCCGTTGCCTTTGGCCTGCGCATAGCGGTTGTAGTCGAGTTCGCCGAGGTTGTTGGTTTTCTCGTTCTCGGAAGCGTAGCGCGTCACGGGCGTGTAGTAGAGATAGATGCGGTCGTAGTAGTTGCCGATGAGGTCGATGAACCAGCCGCCTGCGTGATAGCCGAAGTCGATGCTTGCAGCGGTGAGCGGCGTGCTGCCCTCGCGGATGCCTTTCGTCAGCACGACGTCGTTGTACTGCTTGCCGTCTTGCGAAAGGATGTAGGAAACCTTGGCGTCGTTGGCATATTTGGCTTCGTTGATGGTTCCGAGCATCTTGATGTTAAACGAGGGCGAAACCTTGAAGTTCAGACCGGCCTCGATGCCGTAGTAACGCTTGCTGATGCCATTCACCGACACGTAGGAGAACGAGTTTTGCGAGTCGTCGTAGTACATGCTGTACTCGGCCACGTTGGTGAGATAGCTGTAGTAGGCGTTGATGTTGGCGTGGAGCCACGAAGCGTTGAGCTGATAGCCGATTTCTGCGGAATAGACATCCTCGTTCTTCAGGTCTTTCACGAAATCGTTGTTGATTTGCGGAGCGGCGAAGGCCGTGCGAGCCACAGGAGCCTTCTTTTCATAGCCGAGTCCGAGCGAAAGGGCGTGTCCGCGTCCCACGTTGAGCGACGAGCCGAATTTCACGCCGCCGTCGAGGAATTTCGCCGTCCCACCCTTGCCTTTCGAGTTGTCGAGGGCGAGCCCGTTGCGCATTTTTCCGTCGCGCTGCAAGGTCTGGCCGCCGATGCGACCCGACAGCGAATAGTGCAGCGGACCGAAGTTCTCGGCGTAGGTTGCCCAGAGTTGCGCCTTGTTCACGTAGATGTTGTAGTCGTAGGCGAAGCGGTCGCCTTCCTTGATTTCCTTGCCGGGATTGTCGGCGTCGTACATCGCCTGCATATCGCTGCTGAGATAGGTTCCGACGACGTACGTGTTCACGTTGTGGAACGAGGTGGCACCGAGCAGATCTTCCATCGTCTGGTAGTGCATACCCGTGTTGGTCGAGAGCACGAGTCCGCCGTTCAGCGTCTGCGTCTTCGAGAGTTGCTTCTTCAGCGTCGATGCGAGGCTGAACGAGAGTTGGTCGTCGTGGTAAGCCTGCAAATAATACATCGCGTCGCCACCCTGCGCCGAAACTGCCTTGTTCGAGAAGTAGAGCTGATCCCAGTTGATCTGGCGATTGGCCTTCGACGCGCTCAGATAGTCGTAGGAAGCCTGCCACGCCTGCAATCCTGCCTCTGTGCGGTTGTCGGTGTCGGTCGGATCCCACACATTATAATTATAGGAAGGCATGATGCTGTAGTAGTCGGGCGACGGGTTGGTCGAGTTGTTGTAACTCAGTCGTGAACTGCTGTACATCGCATATTTGCCAAGCAACGACGTGGTGAGTTTCGTGTTGTTGTCCATTTTCCAGTCCCACGTCAACATCGCCGACGGTGCCCAGTCGTGGATGATGCGCGAATTGCGCTTTTTGCCGTTCTGATAGCCCCAGTTGGGATTATAAAAACGGTCGTTGGCAATCCAGTACATCTCGTCGGTCGAGGCTGCCTGCGCACCGCGCTCGGTCGGGTTGCCCCACGTGACGAGCGACACGCTGTGCTGCGGCGAGAACATCTTCTCGATGCCGAGGAAATACGACAGCGCATTGTAGAACGTGCCCTCCACATAGCCCTCGTGGGCGTAGCGATAGGTCAGTCCGAAAGAGTAAGCCCAGCCCTTGGCGTTGAAGCCAGAGTTGTAGCTGTACATTCCGCGGAACATGTAGTTGCGGTTCGCGCCGGCGAGCGAAATGCGGTGACCTGCCGGCTGACTGCTCGGACGGAAGTTGTAGTTGCTTCCTCCGCCCATGCTTGTCGCACCGAAACTGTTGTCCTCGAAGGGCAGCGACGCCTCCATGTTGCGCGTAAAGTTGTTCAGGCCACCCACGAATGAGTAGCGGAACTCGCCACGCTCGACATCGTTGGCAGGGTTGCCGTTGATATAGATGTCGTTGTACTTCGAGTTGTACGCACGGAACTTGAATCGGGCGGGACTCCACTTGTAGCCCACCTCACTGGCATACGCGCTCGTGTTCGAGCCGAGCACCGTCACCTCGTGGGCGACGTTGTCGTCTTCGCCGAGCTGCGATTCGGTGAATGTGAAGGCCGATTCGTCGATGATGACGGCCTCTTGCACTCGTGTCGTGTCGGTCTGGGCCATCGCCGCTGCCGACAGACATAGTGCCATCACACTAATTTTCAGTCTTTTTTGCATATAATTGATTGTTTAAGTTTATGAATGTAGGCGCAAAGGTACGAACTTTATTTGAAAGTCGTGCAAAAATCTGAAAAAAAAATACAAAAGAGCGCACCGTTTCCGATGCGCCCTCTTGCATTGATGAGTTTGATAGATTTATTTCACCACAACCTTGCGGCCATTGACGATGTAAACGCCCTTCTCGGTCGGCTTGCCGTTGAGCTTCACGCCGTCGATGGTGTACCAGTCGCCGTTGGTGGTCCGTTCATTGTCGATCGAGCGGATGCCGGTAGCCTCGTCGATGGACTTGGCATGAGCCGCGCCGGTGTACATCGTGCCGGGCCCAGAGAGCAGCAGGTCGGTGTCGTCGCCGAGCGATGCCACGAGCGAGTAGGTGCCGTTGGCGATGCCTGCGGCGATGGCCTCATTCGTGTTGAAGCTGTTCCAGTAGCTGATCCAGACGAGTTCACCCGAAGCGTCGTAGATCTTGTAACCCACAGCACCCGAACCCGTGATGGTAACTTTCGTTCCATCGAGCGTGAATTCGAGGTTATTGGCCTCGTTCACACCGTAGTGGGTGTAATGACCTGTGCATCCAGCAGCAGTCTTAGCAAGTTCGTCGAAATAGCCGATGGTCTGCCCTGCAAGATTCGGGGCAAACTTCAGAACTTCAGCATCAGATCTGATAGGTGTCAATTCTGCCACGTCATTGATAAACATGATACCGGGAGCCTTGTTCTCGTAGCTCTGCATTTCTGCCTTCCAAGCGTTCATCTGATTGACATCTGCTGCCACAGACTTGCGCGGAAGTTTCAGGTAGAAGTTCATGTTCGTGAGGGTTTCCTTGATATGGATGCGACCCAAATCATTGCCATCATATTTCTTAATGTCTTCGGCAAAGTGGAATACGCCCCATGCTTTGAAGAACTCGTAGAGGTCAGTCTGCGAAGCCTCGCAAGCAGCCAAAGCCATTCTCATGTATTCATTTGCAATGGGCACAGGGCTGTTGGCATTATTCGTTGTCTTAAGTCCACCACGATCTCTGATGCACTGAACCCAACGCGGGAAGAAGTCGTCGTCGCCTTTGAGGTGGAAGTAGAGCCAAAGTTGGAACCACATCTTGTTTACCAACCAAAGAGCTCCCGTTTCATCACTTACGAGATCAACCCAACCCTTTCCTTGGTTGAAGTAGTTGCCGAGATTAGGTTGCGGCTTGTGGCGGCAGGTTTTGCGTCCCCACTTGAAGTTGACAATCTGAGCCAATGCATTGTTGCTGATTTCTCTCGTACCAGAAATATTGATCGGACCTTGATGGCCGTGGCCTTCTTCATGCGAAATAACCCAAAGATTTCCATTGACGAAACCATTGACATTGAGCAAACCACCACCCGTAAGACCAGTATAATAGCCAGAGTTGCCATTCCAGAAGTAACCATTAGCAGGATTACCCATAATCATCGCCTTGAGTTTGCCTTCGTAACGATCGCCGAGCATCACTTGCTGTTCTGTATTGAAGATGAAGTCCCAAACATCCAATGCTTGCTTGATTTTGGTTGCATTCTTCACATCGCTAAGATTGCAGTTGAGCATGGTGCCATTACTCTTAACGTGCAGGGTGGCGTCTTTGAACATATTAGTTGTCAGCCAGAGCCAGTCATTGTTTGAATGTCCACGACTCGTGTCGAATGCACCGTTACACGTACCGCCCTCAATGTGAATCTTGATTTTGGGATATTCGCTGATGAGCTTTTCAGTATCACTTGTGTAGTAGGCAATGAAGATTTCACCGTTAGCATTCGGAAGAATCGCATTGTAGCCACGCTTCAGAGAAACCCTGTTGCCAGACACATTCATACCAGATACGAACTCGGCAGCCAAACTCACACCATTGCCAGTAGCATTGTCATTGACAAGGATGATGACAGGTTCTCCATTTTTCACCTTGATACCCGAAGGCTGTGTCAGGAGTGAATACGGAGCCACGCCAGTCTTACTGTTCCAAGCACCTCTATCAGAGTAAACTTCATAATCGTGGATGCGGAAACCTTTCTCGAAGTAATTCCACGTTTCAGACTTCGTGGCATCCCACTTGTTGTTTTTCACACTGACAGCCATGTCTTGCAGTTTTTTGGGCAGGTTGCTCATTGCCGAGCGGAGTTGTGCGTCGCTCATCGAAGCATAGTTGCTCTTCAACTGTGTGCAAGCATAGTCGGTGAAGAAGTTGGTCAGCTGAGTCGTAAAGTCATTGTTAGTAAGCGTCTGAATATCGGTAGCGGCAGACAACATTTCAGAACTTACATTCACTGGCTCGAGCAGCCACTTCGAAGCGTCGGAACTTGCAGCCCAAGCGACCACATTGTTGCTCTGGTGGGGAGCTGCGTGGAGTGCCTTGTTCTCGCTTGTGTTGTTTGCAACGGCAAACCAGAATACCGTGTTTTCGCCCGAAGTAGCCGTGCCTGAGTAGAAATTGGCGGCGGAGTTGCCCGTCTTCCACTGGGCACTCTTTCCGGGCCAAGCCTGAATAGACTTGCCTGTGAGCAGGTTCTTGAGTTGGTAGCTACCATTGCTGCCAGTAATCTGCCAAATTTGGGAGTATTTACCGTTTGCACCTGCAATGTTTACACTACCGCCCATATCGGTCATAAACTGACCGCTATGACTTGCATTCACCAGTCTGTAGTAGCCACCGCTTGTGATGCTCGTAGCGTAGCTTACCGTCGTCGTCTGAGTTGTAGCAGTCGCAACAGCCTCCTGCAAGTACCACTCTACGCGCTGACCGGCACGTGCACCGCGAGAGCGCACCATACCGCCGTCGTCGCCGAGGAAATGACGGGAAGCATCCGTCGTAGGCGTAACGGTTGCCACATCGTTGATGTAGTAATACTGCACACCGTTCACCTTTTCACCTGCATACAGATACATCGTCGTGGCCGTTGTGCTGACTGCGCCTGTGCTCGAAGCCACAACGTCGGTCGGACCGCCAGTCATATAGTTGCCTGCGGTGTTCTTAATCTGGAAGCCATTACCCGAAGCCGTCAGCATCCATTTCTGCGTGTCGTTGTTGCCGGGAGCGGCGGTGGAAAGTTGTGAACTGCTTTCGCCGATGGCCTTACCCGTGAATCGGTTCACGATATTGTATTGCTTCGTGGCGACAACTGCCTGACCGTTGACCGTTTCCAGAGTAGTAACAGGATTCAGCGTTTCCACAGGAATCGTAAACAAACGACTGCCAGAGTCGGAACCGTTGTTCCAAAAGGCGAACACATCGCCGCGCTTGTTGGCGCAAATGCTCTGACCCTTACGCATCATATAGAAGCCCAAAACGCTGGGTTCAACGTTCCAATAGGTATTGTAGTCGGCAGGTGCAGAACCGTTGGTCGCTTCCACCAGACGGATATTGGTGTTTCCGCCCGTATTGCCGTCGCCATTCGGATTGGTGCTTGACAGAATCTTGCCTTCAGCGGCTTGGTTGTAAATCTTGAAGCCCGTCAGCGGATTTCCGACGAAAGCCCACTTGTAGGCGGCTTCGTTCTTCGGAACGGTCTGCGTCGCCGTCAGTTTGTTGGGCGTGTTCGGGTTGTAATAGAGATAATATTGCTTACCCTTGTTATCGCAAATGCTGAAATAAACCCACTGCGCATTGTTGAGATTCGAGGAGTAAATCAGCGGATAGGATGCCGGCAATTCGCAGTTGATGGTAACGGTTGCGTCGTCGGCCAACTTTCCGATGGGCACGTTTTGGTACTTCACAGGCGAAGTCGGAAGCATCAAGTCGGGATAGACACCCGGTTTTACGGTCTTGCTCTCGCGATACCATTCCGTGTTACCATATTTATAAATATAGGTGACATTCAGGCTCGAACGATAAGTAACCGTGATGGTCTTTCCGCTGATTTCCACCTTGCTGACGTGCTCATCCATTTCCTGTGCCGTGAAGTGGGCAGGCGACAGGTTGCGTGCGTCGTAGCCGATGAGGAAACCGCCGCCGTTTTTCTGCGGAGTGCGCTGGATGGCGTTGTCCCAAGCGTTGTTGTAGGTGACGGTCGGAGTGCCTGCACCTTCGTAGCCCGTGATGACAACATTGTAAAGTTCATACGGCTGCTCAACGAGTTTCCAAGTCGTGCTGTAGTTAGCACCCTTCGCACATTTCGCGTTGTTGAGCAGGGTCGTGGCCGAGCGGCGCGAATAGCCGTCGAAACTGGTGTTGGTCGTGCTCTTCTTGTCGCCGAAAATCGTGTATTGGTTGTTCGCGAAGCCCACGAAGTTGAAGTCGGGAGCGGCGGGAGCCGTGCCCGTGTTCCACGTGTAGCCAGTCGAAGCGTTATTCAAGAAAAGGAAGTTCGACGTGCCCGTGCTGTGGGTTACTGATGTGGGCGAATTGTTCGTCCAAGTCAGGTATTTTCCGTCGAAGTCGGCTTTCTGAAGGCGGAACAGCGTCGAGCCTTTGCTGTCAGTTCCGTTGGAACGGAAAACGTAGAGCTGCGGCGTGGCCGTCGTGCTCGTGGCAATGCCGGGAGCGGAAGTCACGGGATAGTCGCCGTTTGTATAAGAGTTGTAAAGTGCATAGATTTTGCCGTCAGTAGGAACGACCGACACCGCGTCGGCATCGACAATTTCCCACTTTGTATATTGCTGCTGCGGTTTGTCGGTGTAGATGTGCGCACCAACACCAGAAGCATTCTGGTTCGGACCGAGGCAACCTCTCGCCGACTTGATGTATTTCTTACCATTTCCCGCGTCGATGATTTGCCAGGCCGTAGCAACCTTGTTACTCGTGTTCCACGCGGCCCAAGTGCCGGTAGCGCAGCCGAGCGTCTTGCTCGTTCCGGCTTTCGTGAAGGTGTAGTTGTTGCCGTTTTTCGTAACCGTGAAGGTCGTTCCGACCTTTCGTAACGAGGTAGCATTGACGGCTACGGTTTCTTGATAATTGTCGTGAAGATACAGGTAATTACCCGAATTCACGTGCTTCAGCAGATAGCGTTTTCCCGCTTCTGGTGTCCACTGTGCTTGTGCGATCGCTGCGAAAAGCAGTGCGCAAGCGAAAATGAGTGTCTTTTTTCTCATTGGCTTTAATTTTTAGAGTTAATAATTTGAATAATAAATAGTGTTTGATGATGTTAATTCGTTAGTCAGATGCGCATTATTTTTATAATTTTGCACAAATTCGGCGCAAAGGTACAAAATTTTTACTAAAAATAGGAGGTCTTAATTCTTAAAAAAGTATAAAAAATATTGATGTAACAAAAATGGGGCGCATCGTTTCCGATGCGCCCCATTTTTCTGATATAATTCTGCGATTATTGAACCACGACCTTGCGGCCATTGACGATGTAAACGCCCTTCGGCAATTTACCATTGACGGATGTACCATTTACAATTTTTCTGCCCTGCAGATCAAATACAGAGCCATCATCCTTCATCTTTAATCTTTCATCCAGACCAATTGCCTCGATTCCATTCGCATCTTTCTTGGCGTAGT
>JAFYJH010000102.1 GCA_017538195.1 Prevotella sp. | reverse complement strand
ATGAATACTCATTTCCATAATAATCGTAACCGTCATTAACACGATTGCTAAGTGCGCCGTAATCACTATACTCATAACTGGCACCCAACGCAAGGTAATTGCCAATGGTGTGGCCGAGACTCAATCCGAATTTCCAAGGCGTGTAGAGTTTGAAGTCGTAACTTTCGCCGCTCTTTCCATATTTCCACGCACCGTACTTACTGTGATTATATGCCATTGTAAAATTCTCCGAAGTCAAATCATACCAAGTAGGCGTTTTTACTGAGAAACCTACACGGAAAGGGGATTCCATGACAGGACGCAGAATGACACCTGCGGTAATATCAAATCCAGAGCCTTTTATTTTACGCTCATCACCATAGTTGGCATAGCCAAGATCTTCTCCTGAAGTGCTGACAAACCCTTCCGAATATTCACTATAACCCTTGTAGTTCACATCATGTACACCAACTGTTACACCCCAGTAAAAGCGGTCATTCGAATTGCCACTGATATTGATGTCGAAATCGTTTATCCAACCACGATGCGCACGGTCGAAAGAAAACTCATCGGCTCCCATATCAAAAATATAACTTTCGTTATTTTTCATCAATTCCTTATAATTCGCGTCAAGCAGTAGCACATTGGCATTGATGTAGTCCAATTGACTATACGTTTGAGCCCTATATTCACTGGTTTCACTGGTGGAATTTTCCCATCCCATCAACTCGCCGTCCTTGTTGAAATCTAAATCATAACCGCCACCAGAAACGTTTCCTATCTCTGCCTTCCGATAAGTCAGTCCGTTCAGCGATTGTCCATTCAGCCTGTTCGCTGCCGACAATATCTGGTTAAAATTTTTACTTTTATGATAGTTGAACGCAAAATTGATGAAAGAACCCGATGAAATACGACTGGAATAGACAAAACCAAGCTGATCAAAACTCATCTTCGTTTTATTCAGTCCATCAAACTTCTGAACATCTTGCTGCGAAACGAGTCCGAACGACAGACTTGCCGTCGATTTGCGGAACAAGCCGATGCCTGCGGGGTTCGTCGAAATCGTAGAGATGTCTGCTCCGAGTGCTTCCATCGCACCGCCCATGCCGACATAACGAGCCGTTCCGTTTAAATCACTACCCAACAAACGAGCACCTTCGTAAGTGTCCTGTGCCATCACAGGCATTGCTGCGAATGCCCAAGCGGCTATCATTAAATACTTTTTCATAACTATTTTTTTAATTTCTAATTGTAAATGGTACATTTGTAAATTGTAAATTGCTTTAGCGTCTGCCTCCGAGGCCACCACCTCCGCTTCGGCCTCCGCCTCCACTACTACTGCGAGTGCTACCTCCGCTACTTATACTACCGCGAGAACTGCTTCCGCTACCGAAAGAACTGTTGCCAAAACTTGTACTGCGACTTCCTCCAAAGTTTCCGCTACTACTACGCACATTATTATTGCTGTTACCATCATATGAGCGATGGCTTCCAACCGTGCGATTCTGTAAACTGCGCTCTCGAGAACTGTTCATGCTACGACGATTGTTGTTACTACGGACAGAGCCATTACGGTTGATGGTGCCAGTATGACCATAATTGGCATAGAAGATTTTTCCACCGCCCCAACCGTAGTGAGGATAATGCCAGTAAGGATAGCCCCAGCCATAGCGACCCCAGCCGTAGGGATAGCCCCAACCGTAGTAGCCATAGTACCAAGGATCATACCACGAGCTGTACCAACCGTAAGGGCCGTAATACCAAGGGTCGTACCACGAATAATAGCCCAACGGACGCCAACCCCAATGGCCGTAGAACCAAGGGTCGTACCAGCCGTAGTAGTCGTCCCAACGGCTCATCCGACGACTATAAGTAAAGTCGTTGTCGAAGTCGTTGTAGCCGTTTTTCGCCATCCACATCGAATCCACAAACACCGTGTCGGGATAAATTCCCGTGCCTTCGTGGAACTCGATGATGTCGTTGCCGAGCGAGTCGGTGCCAATCATCTGATAGCTGCTGCGGAACTTTCCGCGACGGTTGTACTCGTCGATGTCGCGGTTCGAACCGGCGTAGTAAGTCGGCCTTTCCGCTGTATTTCTGACTGAGGAGCCTGTCGTCTCAACCTTTTTCTTCGACGGAACGAAGTAGAGGTCGTCGTCCTGAGCCATCATCGTGAGTGGCATCGCTCCAGCGAGGACGAATAACAAAAACAATTTCTTTTTCATCATTTTAACTCCTTTTTTTGATTACATTTTTAATGTTTGTGGCGGCGCAAAAACCCGTCTTTCACGCTTCACACCGCAAAATTAGTGTAAATTTACGTGCAAAAATACGGAAAAACCCTAAACCGTGATAGGTTTTTCCCTATTTTTTTTAATTTTGCAGAAAATTTTAACGAAATCGATATGAAATACTATGCTGTGAAGTTCAAAATCGAGTGTGCTCCCGAACTATTGCAAACGGCTCGGGAATTGCTTGCCGACGATGTCGTGCAGGCCGGCTTCGAATCGTTTGAGGACGCTGAATACGGACTCGTGGGATACGTTCAGACGGAATTGTTCAATCAGTCGATGCTCAACGAGGTGATTGCCCCATTCGCATTTGTCGTGCCCAATGTCAATATTTCCTACACGATTGAGGAAATCGAGCCGAAAAACTGGAACGAAACGTGGGAAAATGCGGGCTTCGACCCGATTTTCATCGGCGAGCGATGCGTCATCTACGATGCGCGCCGGCTCGAAACCGCTCCCCTATCCTCTTTCATTGCGCCGCTGCGAATCGGCATCGAGGCGGAAATGGCTTTCGGCACGGGAACGCACGAAACCACGCGGCTGATGGTCGCCCAGTTGCTCGACCTTGATTTGACGGACAAGCGCGTGCTCGACTGCGGCTGTGGAACGGGAATCCTCGGCATTGCGGCGTCGAAACTCGGCGCGAGCGAGGTCGTCGCCTACGACATCGACGAATGGAGCGTGAAAAACACGCGACACAATGCCGAGTTGAACGAAGTTGAAAATTTGCAGGTGCTGCACGGCGACTCGCGCGTCTTGACCCACGTGAGCGGCGTTTTCGATGTTGTCGTCGCCAACATCAACCGCAACATCCTCCTCGCCGACCTGCCCCACTTCGCCGATGTTCTGTCGTCGTCGGGTCAACTTCTTCTGAGCGGTTTCTATCAAGACGGTGCTCACCTGCTCGTTGCCGAAGCCGAAAAACTCGGTCTGCACCTGCAAGCCGAAACTGCCGAGAATCATTGGGGTTGCTTGCGGTTTGGGCGGTAATAAAATTACTTGGAAAAAGTCACAAAAAACCGTTTGTCTTAGATAAAAAAGTTGTATATTTGCAAGCGAAAAAAATATCATTATTATGGCAAAACGAAGAGAAATAAGAAACAGCACAGCAGAGTTCCTAATCTTTCAGATAGAAGGAAAGGAACAGGGTGTTGAAGTTTACTATAAAGACAAAACTGTGTGGTGTACCCAGAAAGCGATGGGTATGCTGTTCGACTGTGACAGGAGTGTTGTAACAAAGCATTTGCAAAACATCTTTGAATCAGGAGAACTGGAAGAGAATCAAGTATGTGCAAAAATTGCACATACTGCTGGAGACGGCAAAAGTTACAACACAAAGTTCTATAATCTCGATGCTGTCATCAGCGTGGGCTATCGTGTAAACTCTATTCGAGCCACCCAGTTCCGCCAATATGAGAAAAGCCTTTAGAGAATAAGATTTTAAAACGGCAAATCCTCAAACCATTCGTCCTCGCAGGCGAAACAATTCGGCTCAAAAACCTCAGATTTGGCAATGTCTTTGATTTTTCTGCGATAGTCGCCGTAGATTTTAAAATGTTCGATTTCCTCGCGACGTTTCTGACTGATTGCTGCAAATTCGGCTTCTTTTTCAATTCCGAGATAGCGTCTGCCAACGAGATTGGCGGCGATGCCCGTCGTCGAAGAACCTGCGAATGGGTCGAGAATCCAAGCGTTTTTGCTTGTCGAAGCCAAAATAATTCGCGTGAGCAGCGCAAGCGGCTTTTGCGTCGGATGCTTGCCACACGACTTTTCCCACGGCGCAATGGCAGGCAGCCGCCACACATCGGTCATCTGCTTGTCGTCGTTCAAATGCTTCATCAGTTCGTAGTTGAAGCGATGCGGCTTTTTGGCAGATTTCCGTGCCCAAATGATAAACTCGGTCGAATACGTGAAATATCGGCACGAAATGTTGGGCGGCGGATTGGTTTTTGCCCAAGTCACGACATTCAGAATCTTGAAACCCAACTCCGTAAGGCTGTTTGCAACCGAAAAAATATTGTGGTAAGTGCCTGAAATCCAAATCGTTCCGTCATCTTTCAGTTTCTCGCGACAAAGCCCGATCCATCGTTTGTTGAAATCGTTGATTTCGTCGGGCGAACCGCCTCTGTCCCATTCGCCTTTGTTCACGCTGACGATTTTCCCTGCCTGCACACTAATTCCATCGTTCGACAGGAAATAAGGAGGGTCGGCAAAAATCATATCGAACTTGAAATTGAACTGCGGCTGCAATTCAAAACAGTCGCCGTTGAGAACGGTAAATGCACGATCTTCAGATTTATAATAAGGGATTATCATAATTGAGAGTTCAGGACTTCAAGAAATGAGGTTATGTTTGTCAAATTATACACGCTGGGAATGGTGTTGTAGGCTTCTTCTAACTTGTTTCGCGCAGATTTCCATCCGATTCCGTCTGTAATCCACACAAATTCAAAGCCTTCAACAGCGTTTATTTTAGGAGCAAGTTCCGTATAAGAGCGAGCCACTTCATTCAGTTTCGAGCCTCCACCGCTGTAAAAATTTACCTCAATAAGATATTTTTTCGTTTTTGTTTCTATATAAAAGTCGAAACGCTTTTCATCAACTCCAAGCACTGACAGTTCAGGGAATTCGGAAGAATAAACTTCTGGTCGGAAAGGAATTTGATGGTCGCCCAATATCTTCGCCACAGTATTTTCCATAATGTGCCCACTTCGGTTTTTACGTGCGTTGGTGTCAAGTCCAGTTTCGATACCAAACACGTAATCCACCAAATTTTTGATGCGACGCGATTCGAAGATTTCCGCCAATCCCGTTTTTTGCAAAAATTCAATAACTTTTACTTCCGATTCAAAGAAACTTTTGAGCAACACCACTTTTCCGTCGCCATCGACAACGGGTTTCTTGCCTTCATCCCTGACGGCAATCAAAATACCCAACACTTCGAAAACTTTAGGGTCGCGCTGCCATATTTCAGAAACGCCTTTTGCCAAATCTTCTTTTCCAATGAGATAGTTGAGCGTGTTCAAACTCATTTCCACCTCTGCTACATTCGCGGAAATCTTATTGAAGTCGCAAAAGAAATCCAACGTTTGGTTCGTCTCTTGCAATTGAGAAATAAAAAGGTTAAAGTTCTTATTCATAATTCATAATGAGTAGTTCTGTTAATTTTCCTCGTTTGTTTGGATTGGCATTGATAAATCTGGCAGCATTAACGCGCTCAATCCGATAACTCCTGTAAAGTTCCTCAAAAAAAGTATCGTCAGGATTTTTGGCAGAGCAATCTGCGTTGCTTTCCATCCAAAAACATTCTTTTTCCGTAAGTCGCTTGCAAAAATCAGCCAATTGGCGTTGATTGTCATCATTGAAATTGCCTTTGGCGTATGCCGTAAAACTCGATGTAGCATCCAACGGACGATAAGGCGGATCAAGATAAACGAAAGTCAATCCTTCAACGTGTTCAATCGTCTGCTCATAGTCGCCTTGGAATATCTCGATGTTCGCCCTTTGCAACAATTGGCTGTCTGCTCTCAAAACCTCAGCATTACAAATGGAAGGATTAGCATATTTGCCAAACGGCACGTTAAAATTTCCACGTTTGTTCACCCGATACAAGCCGTTAAAACAAGTCTTATTCAAGAAAATGAGTTGAGATGCGCGTTCTGCTCTGCTGCCTATATGCTGATTATATCTCTCACGAATTTCATAGAATAGTCGGCTCCGTTCTTCTTGGCTGACTAAATCCAAATAATTTTTCTCCAATTTTTCGAGTTTTTCAATTAACGCTTCAACTTCATCCTTGACTATCCGATAGGTAAGAATCAGATCCTCATTGACATCGTTGATGACCGCTTTCCTGATGTTGCCAAAATGCTGCAACATATAGAATAGCATCGCACCGCCGCCAACGAAAGGCTCGATGTACGTGAATGGTT
>JAFYJH010000101.1 GCA_017538195.1 Prevotella sp. | reverse complement strand
TTTGAAATCAGTTCCATATTCTTTTCCTTTTTGAGTTTATTATACTTCTCAATCTGCTCACGGAAGAATCGCTGCAAGTTGCTTTCTTCCAAAGTGCTGTCCTTTGAATCCTGGAACAAATAGACTAGATTGGCAATGTCTTCGGGACGGTTGTTCAGAGGTGTTGCCGAAACAAGCATCACTTTCTTGTCGTAGTATCTTCCATCGGGATACTGCCGCCGTGTCTTCGTCTTACAAATCTTCTGAAGCTCGTTATACATGCTTGCCGTGTCTGACCTGAACTTATGGGCTTCATCCACAATCACCAAATCATAAAGTCCCGCATCCTTGATTTTGTGCAGGCTGCCGTTGGTGACAATCTTGAAATTATCGATCTTGAAAGTGGATAGCGTTTCTTCCCAATTGTCCTTTAGAGCAGGTGGTACAATCACTAAGGTGTGAGAACGATAGGTCGGGAAACCATTGGAAAAAAAGAACTTTTTGGCAATCAATGCAGCAACCACTGTCTTACCCAAACCGACCACATCGGAGAGGAAGAAACCGTTGTGTTTCATCATTTTGGCAAAGCCATCATTGACGGCATCCACTTGATAGGACAACTTTTTATAGCCCTTGGGCAAATCCGAAACCGAATTGGGGTCAAAGTCAATGCTCTTGCCGAAATACTCCAATAAAAACTTCAAGTAAATCTGATAAGGAGTAAAATCAGGATTCAAATAAGATTCTTGCTTTATCTTCTCGACATGGGTCAAATCAATCTCTACCGACTCTTCCCACAGCCTTTCAAAGGTTTCTGTGGCAAATTGGATGTCATCATCATAACGAAGTTCAACATTGAATTCAAAATTCTTCTCCAGCCCAGCTTCGGTTAAGTTGCTTGATCCTGTAATGACAGAGCCATAACCGTGTGGATGATAGACTTCTTCCCTGAAAATGTAAATCTTGGCGTGAATATTTTGCTTGGGGTGAATACGCATCTCAATCCGATGAGTCATAATGTCCTCAATGAACTGATACATGCCCTCTTCCACTTCCTTGTCGTATTTCGCTTCTTGGATGTTTTTCTTGATTTCCTTGAAAAACTCTTCCTGCGATTGTTCCGCATTGGGATTAAACAAAAGTCCCTGCTGATTGGCCTGATAGGTCAGTTTGTCCACATTGATGCCTACCAAAAAACGGATTTTCGGGGTTTGCTGAATGAATTTCCTGATTCTGAAATAGCCAGAGGCACGAAAATAACCGACAAGCGCATCAAAGAAATGCACTTTCTTATATTTGAAAACGCCTTCTATCTTTTCAAGAAGTGTGTTTTGTCTTTCGTTTGTAAAGAAGTTTGTTCCCATTGCGTATCTTTCCCTGTTGAAATATAATCAATCGATTCTTTTGCTTGCAAATTTACGAAAAAAAGATGGGAAAGAAAAGAAAAAATCTGCATTTTTATTGCGAATTCTCATTTTTTTCGTATCTTTGTGCCGAAAACAAGAAAACGATATGCACATCAGTCTGAAAAAGCAACATTGGGAACTCCACAAACTGCGCGAGGCCATCGAGCGCGAGGTGAACTGGAAACCGGCGAAAATCCCGGCCTTGCAGAAGGTGACGTCGATGCTGCACGGCATCGAGAAACCGAAGAAGGAGACGCTCGACCGGCTGTCGCTCTTCGTCGGATTTCAGGACTGGGAGGGCTTCCAACGCGCCATCCACGGCGAGACGGGAGCCGAGGAGAACTATTCGATGAAGGAAATCGGCGGGAAACAGAAACAAGACTTTCAAGACAAATAAAAACGGCTCATCCGAGAGGATTGAGCCGCTTCTATTTTGGCACTTACGCCTTCTGAGCATTGACGCGCTTCTCCTTGATGCGGGCTTTCTTACCCGTCAGTCCGCGCAGGTAGTAAAGTTTAGCGCGACGCACCTTACCACGCTTGTTCACCTCAATCGACTCGATGTTCGGCGACTCAATCGGGAAAATACGCTCTACGCCCACCGTGCCCGACATCTTGCGGACGGTGAAACGCTTCTTCTCGCCGTGGCCCGAAATGCGGATGACCACGCCACGATAAAGCTGAATACGCTCCTTGGAGCCTTCGACAATTTTGTAAGCGACAGTAATGGTGTCTCCAGGGCCGAAGCTTGGGAACTCCTTGCCGGTTGCAAATGCTTCTTCAGCAACTTTGATCAGATCTGTGTACATTTTTTAATATGAATTAAAGTTGATTGTCGTTCCTGCGCAACATGGCTCGTGACTCGTCCACGACCAGCGGTTACGCCGAAAAGCGGGTGCAAAGGTACGAATTATTTCATTACTGGCAAAAAAATGTGGAAAAAAATTGACTTTTCTTTTGGAAAATGCTCAAAAAACAGTATCTTTGCAATTGAAATCAACCGTTTGAAGATATGAAATACAGCAAAAATCACGTTTTAATCGCTGCGATGGCGGCTCTGCTGACGATTTCGTGCTCCGCGCCCTACCGCATGACGGGCATCGAAAGAAGTCGAATCCTGATTGACAAGAACTACGACCGACAAATCGACGCGACGGCTCTGGCGTTCATTGCGCCTTATCAGCACGAGGTGGATTCGATGATGAAGCCGGTCGTGGGACGGGTGGCGAAATACATGGCGGCGAACCGACCGGAGAGCGAGTTGTCGAACCTGTTGGCCGACATTCTCATCTGGGGCGGAAAGCCTTTCGGAGAGAAGCCCGACGTGGCGGTTTACAATATGGGCGGCATCCGCGCAGCATTGGCCGAGGGCGATGTCACGTGGGGAAACATCATCGACATGGCGCCGTTTGAGAACAAAATCTGCTTCCTGACGCTGACGGGCGAGAAATTGCTCGAATTGTTCGGTCAGATAGCGAGTCGCGGTGGCGAGGGCATCAGTCGCGGGGCGGAACTGACCATTTCCGACGGAAAACTGCTCTCTGCGCGGCTCGACGGCAAGGAAATCAACCCGCAGGCGAACTATCGCGTGGCGACGCTCGACTATCTCTCGCAGGGCAACGACGGTCTGACTGCGTTCAAATACGGAACCGACCTCGTGTCGCCGCAGGACGAGAAAAACAACGTGCGCTTCATCATCATGGAATATTTCAAGGCCGAAACTGCCGAAGGGCGCGTGGTCGATGCGGCGGTGGAGGGAAGAATCGTCGTGAAGTGATTTTCGTGAAGTGTTTTTTTCGTGAAGTGTGAAGTGAGGAGTGATTTTCGTGAAATGATTTTATAAAAAAAATAAGAATATGAACAAAAATTTCATTCAAAAAATAGGATGTTTGGCACTGCTGCTGTCGCTTTGTCTGACGGTATCGGCCAAAAAGCAGAAAACGCTGGTGATTCTACATTCGAATGACTCGCACAGTTGCGTGATGCCGCTCGGCGAAACGCTTGCCGACACGTTGTTGGCTGGTCGGGGCGGCTATCTACGGCGCATTGCGATGCTCAAGGAGGAACGGGCGAAAAATCCCGATTTGCTCTACTTCGACAGCGGCGATTTCAGTCAGGGATCGCCCTACTACACGCTGTTCAAGGGCGATGTGGAGGTCGGGCTGATGAACCAAATGGGCATTGACGCGGCGACCATCGGCAACCACGAGTTCGACTACGGTCTGGAGAATATGGCGCGGCTGTTTCGTATGGCGAATTTCCCGATTGTCTGCTCGAACTACGACTTTTCGGGCACGGTGGCGGAAGATGTCGTGAAACCTTACGTGATTATCCGTCGGAACGGCGTGAAAATCGGCGTTTTCGGACTTTCGCCCGAAATGGACGGCCTCGTGGCACAGAAGAATTATCCGGGCGTGAAATACCTCGACCCAGCCACTTGCGCCAACGAAATGGTGAAGATTCTGAAGAAAAAGAAGTGCGACTTGATTATCTGCATCTCGCACCTCGGATGGGACTCTACACCGCCTGAAAAGCGCGTCGGATGGCCAGAGTGTGACAACAGCGCCTTCGCCAAGACGAAGGGCGTGGACCTCGTGCTCGGCGGCCATTCGCACAGTTATTTCGGCAAACTGCACTATATCACCGACCTCGACGGTCGCAGGATTCCCGTCGACCAGAACGGCAAGCACGGCATCTATATCGGTCGAATCGAAGTGGAAATGACAAAATAAATCAAGTTGCACATTGTAAATTGTAAATTGTAAATTGTAAATATGAGTGATGATTTTCAATATATACTCGAAAACGGCATTTCTTTCGGTCGAGGTGGCGGAAAGAAACAGCCCGACAGCGACAAGGTGAAGACGAAGGCCAAGAAAAAGGCCTATATCACGGGGGCTCACGGCTCTGGTTCGGCTCGTCAGAAGGCGAAATACAGAGAGCAACGGGCTAATCGGAAGAGGAAATAAAACCCCACCCCCAACCCCTCCCCACGGGAGGGGAGCCTTTTCGATTTACGGGATTATTCTTCAGAAAAATCTTCGTCGAAATCTTCGATTTCTTCGATTTCGTCCTCGTCGATGAACAAAATTTCGTCGTCCTCGCCCTCGTCAGACAATTCCTGCGCAATTCGGCGCATATCCTTGTCGCGATGGATGAGCGTGTCAGTCGAGGTGATGACTTCGAGTTTGTTCGATTCGGCGTTGAGTTCGCGCCAAAGAACCTCTTTCAATTCGTCGAGTCCGAAACCTGTCACGGCAGAAATAAATACCACTGGCAGGTCATCGGGCAGCGTCGGGCGCAGCATTTCCATCAGTTCCTCGTCGAGCAAATCGCATTTCGTAACAGCCAAAACGCGATGTTTTCCGAGCATTTCGGGGTTGAACTGGCGAAGTTCGTTGAGCAAAATCTCGTATTCACGGCGAATGTCGTCGGTGTCGCCCGGAACCATAAAGAGCAACAGCGAATTTCGCTCGATGTGGCGCAGGAAGCGCAGACCGAGGCCGCGACCCTCGCTCGCACCCTCGATGATGCCCGGAATATCGGCCATCACGAATGATTTTCCGTCGTGGTAGGCGACGATGCCGAGGCTCGGTTCCATCGTCGTGAAGGGATAGTTGGCGATTTTCGGACGCGCATTCGACAACGACGACACGAGCGTCGATTTTCCTGCATTCGGGAAGCCCACCAGACCGACATCAGCCAGCAGTTTCAGTTCGAGAATCACCATCATTTCCTGCATCGGTTCGCCAGGCTGGGCGTAGCGCGGTGCCTGATTCGTGGCCGAACGGAACTGGAAATTGCCCAGTCCGCCACGACCGCCTTTCAGCAGCACCACTTCCTGACCGTCGTAGTTCACGTCGCAGACGAATTTTCCCGTCTCGGCGTTGTAGGCGACCGTTCCAATCGGCACGTCGATATACAAATCCTTGCCGTCGGCGCCGTGGCATTTGTCCTTGCCGCCGTTGCCACCGTGTTCAGCAAACAGATGCCGCTGATAGCGCAAGTGAAGCAGCGTCCAGTAGTTGTGGTTTCCGCGCAGGATGATGTCGCCGCCGCGTCCGCCGTCGCCACCGTCGGGTCCGGCGTTGTAGTTGTACTTCACGTGCTTCAGGTGCATACTCCCGCGACCGCCCTTTCCAGAACGGCACAGGATTTTCACGTAATCGACGAAGTTTGATTCGGCCATATTTTGAATTTTGAATGTTGATTTGGGACTGCAAAGTTACGCAAAAACGAGAGAAAAGCCAAATTTATTTGAGCATTTCCGAGTGCCGAGTAAGTTCGGCGTAGCCAAAGTTACGAAAAGTTGAGCATAAAACCTATTTAATCAATATTCCACTCGGCTTCTGGGTCTCCTTCAAAAGCTCCCCTATAAACATCTTCTAAGAAACCATCATCCATATCATCATAGGGCTCACTCGATTTGTTACATTCGTACTCCCATGCGGCTTTTTCCAAACAATCAATTCGAGAACGCGTATGTGTACCTTGGGGATATTCTTCTTTTAACTTGTCTATAAGACAAGAATCAACTTCAAGACAACCATTTTCTATGAGTAAAACTAAATACTTATAATTCCTACGCAGTATCTTTATGAAACTCCAGCCTTCGTATAAAGCGTAGCCATATGGGTAATAGTAATTCCTGTATGATTTCAATTTGTCATCTTTTTTACTAATTGTATAATAGTTATGATGGCAGTCACTATATGTACAAAGTCTTTCAAGCAATTCGTCTATTTCCTCATCCTCGTCTATCAAATGATATTGTACGTGAAGTTCTTTATCTTTAATCATTTTTGCCAAATAACGATGATGCTCATTACCCATTGCTCCAATAGACCAACCCGTGAAAGCTCCTCTTCTTAAAATGTAACTTTCGTAGTCGTTGTTATAGCATCTGCCAACATCGACAATAATGGGGTTGCCCCTACTAATAGTGGGGGTATAATATTCTTTTGTTTGATAATTATCATCGGAAGTTCCCACAGTAAGCACAGTATAGATATAATTACCTTCTGTTCCTATTTCATCAAAAACAGGAAGTGCTGCAACTTTTCTTTTTTCTTTATCGTAAAGACCATATAGTATCCTTGAAAACAACTTGTATTCAAGGGTATTTACTCCATAAGACAATCCTAATCCAATAAAACATTCAGAATTCGGTGATAAGGAAAACAAGACAAGGTCATAGTCAATAAAATCTGGACAGATATTTATATTATAATCATCCAGTTCGTATCCTATTTTATATAGTTCTCTTCTGATTTTATCTTTAAGTACGTTGTTCATTGTCTCTTATAAATAGTCCTACATTATTTAAGTATTCTTTTACTATTTCTTTTCCGTTTAATTCTGACATCATCAAACGATATGGTTCTTTCAAATCTTCAATAGTCTTCTCTCGATTATAGAATCGAAAAGCAGTTGAGTTGAGCAGGCTCTCTTCCACTACTTTAATATATTCCCCTTCTCCTGTTAAAATAAGGTGCATGGAATCAGAAAAATCTTGTCGTTCTTCTGGAGAGAGTATACAAAACAATGTTTCATAGAATCTAAGAGAGGTCGTTATTGACACGAAATCATCAGGAAGTTCTTCAAACAGCCCATTCGTTTTACTAAGTTTCCTACACAAGATATCCGCACCACCTTGCTGCCTGCTCTGAATTATTTTTATGGAACCAATATTGCATTCAGGTCTTCCGTTGAGCAATTTCTCTGTGGCAACAACGCTGTAATTAGTTCTATAGCCAAAATCATCCCAATCAGATTCAAACAAGACGAAATCTGCATTTTCGTCTTGTTTGAACAATGGTTGGTTTGCACCTTTTACTTGAAAGACTAATTTATTTGCCACATTAGTGCAATCATTAATTATAAATAAATCTTTGATATAGATTTGAAAGTTGCTTCCTTGTTTACCTTCGCTGCCGCTTAAATTTTATCAATCACCGAGCAAATATCTCCGAAAATTCGGTCGAGTTCGCCCAGTCCGTCGATGTGGTTGCGGATGCCCTCGCGCTCGTACCAGTCGATGAGCGGCGAAGTCTGGCTGTGATACACGTCGAGGCGCTTCTTGATGGTTTCCTCGTTGTCGTCGCTGCGCCCACTCATCTGACCGCGCAACACGAGCCGCTTCATCAGTTCGTCCTCCGGCACATCGAGTTCAATCATCGCAGCCACCTTGTCGCCACGCTCGCTGAGCATCGCCTTCAACGCCTCGGCCTGCGGAATCGTGCGCGGAAAACCGTCGAAAATCACGCCCTTGTGGTCGCGTCCGAAACTGTCATAGACCGACGCGAGCATATCGACAATCAACTGGTCGGGCACGAGTTGCCCTTGGTCGATGTACTGCTTAGCGGTCTTGCCCAGTTCCGTACCGTTTTTCATCTCGCTCCGCAGCACATCGCCAGTCGAAATGTGCTCAAAGCCGTATTTCTCAATCATTTTGTCGCTCTGCGTTCCCTTGCCGGAACCGGGCGCACCGAAAATCACAATGTTTGTTTTCATTTCTTCACAATTTTAAGCCTCCCCCGCCCCCTCTAAAGGGAGGGGAGAGTATTTTACATTTTTATTATTATCTATTTCTATATGAATACTCCTCCCCTCTTTGGGGGAGGTCGGGAGGGGGCTTACTCCACGATAGTATAAATATCCCTCAAATTGCGGCCCTGCTGGTCGTAGTCGAGGCCGTAGCCCACGATGAAATCATTGGGAATCTCCATCGCCGCATACTCGATATTTAAATCGACCTGCAACTTTTCGGGCTTCACGAGCAACGCGCAGATATGCACCGACGCAGGGTTGCGCGTGCCCAGCGACTCGATCATCCGCTGCATCGTCAGACCCGTATCGACGATGTCCTCCACGATGACGACCGTGCGCCCCGCCAAATCCTCGTTGATGCCGATGACCTCCGTGATTTTGCCCGTCGAGGTCGTACCCTCATACGACGCCAGTTTCACGAACGAAATCTCACACGGAATCGTGATTTCTCGCATCAGGTCGGCGGCGAAGATAAACGAACCGTTCAGCACGGCCAGAAACAGCGGATTCTTCTCCGCCATATCGCGGTTAATACGCTCTGCCACGGCCTTTACGCGCTGCAGAATCTCACTCTCGGGAATCGACGTGCGGAACGTCTTGTCTAAAATTTTTACGGTACTCATGGTTTTTTACTTGATTGCATTAAATTTGACTGCAAAGTTACAAAAATTTTGCAGTTTTTCCACGAAATATGATGGATTTTTCAGAAAATTATGTAATTTGCAAAAATTAGTCACAATCTTGATGTCGCAATTTACAACATCCAATTTTATTGATAATCAATAAGTTACAATCTTGAAATCGCAAATTGCGACATCCAATTCCAGAATTGACGAGTGCCCATTTAGATGTGATTGACCAAACATTGGCTGAATTACAGACGGAACACAAAACTCGGAAAAAACGCCGTCCCATCGGCTTCATCACTTCTGAGAACGAATGAATTTTTGAAAAATCGGTCAAAAAAATTTGCGTTGTGATAAAATTTCAGTATCTTTGCATCGTGTTTTGAAAGAGACACGATGATTTTATTGGTAAAAACGAAGCGTTATGCTCGACTTGCAAATGGAAACGTGAGAAATTTCTATAGTACGCAAGGAAAGTGTTATGGTTCGCGCGTAGAGCGTGGACTGGTTACAATTTCTCGTACTAAGGTAATCTCACGACCTCCATTTGAAGAAGTGGTATATCAGTGCCACGCTTCTAACATAAAAAAATGCTCTTGTGGCGGCTGGAGGGCAAAAAGTTAATACCTATGAAGTTAAATGAAAATTTGGTTAACCATTACGGCAGTTTGATTACCATTGCTTTTATGGCAGGAAGTGACGGTAAGGAAGATTCATACCATTACTCTGAAATAGAGTTGGAGTATTGCAATATTATAATGGATATTAAAAAGGGTGAGAAATATGTTGAATCCTATTTCTCACAGCATATGATAGAGTTATATATGAGTTCATTTGAAGCAGAAATTTCTGCATATCAAATACTCAACACACCATTGCCTGCAATAGTTGAAAAACTGGCTACAATTGTTCGTGATAATTCTAACAGCTCAGAACGATTGTATTGCAAACAAACCCTTGATAATTTCGCAAAGAAAATGGCGATAGCATTTGATAGACCAACGCTACCTTATATATTAAGTAAAGCATCTAATATTATAGGAAAATGAAAATAAAACTTGATTCAAACGTTAGGGGAATAACCCAAGTCGCTTGCATGCACATTTCTGGAGTAATTCAAAACCTTATGGCTCAAACTGGGAAAGATGAACTAATCATCTTCCCCAACAAGATTGTATGCAGAAAGGGTTGGTTATCTTCTGTAAACTACAATTTCGGCAGCAATTTGTGTTGTGTTAACGGTGTAATAGACTATGTTGGTTTTAACCCACCAATAGAACCTGACAATCAAATGATTTATGATGAATTATATTCTTATTGTGGATTAAAAAACAAAGCATATGGTAGATGTGAAATTATCCGTTTTTGTTAATGGAATAGACAGAGGCGCATTAGTGCCCATGTCAAATCTTATATTGAATTACGTGTTACAGAATAAAACAATTGGGAAGGTTGAGATAAGAGAAGACCGCATTGCCTTTTCTAAGTATCTTATAAAAAAAGATGATATTTTATATTCATCCAACAATTTGGAAAACAGAGGTGGAATCATCTACTTTACTGGAAGTGAGCATCCCAAACTTGATTACGGTAATGCAGGTGTTCTCTTAATGAATATACTTAGGCAATTAAAGCCAAGATTAGTAGGCAAACTTTCAATTTAATATTTAGTCGATGAAACAAGATCGGCATAAAATATAGAAATTCTGAAACATTTAGTTTAAGAAATTCCCATTCAGGTGAAAATACCGAAACTAGCCCATCTCAAAAAAGTGGGCTTTTTTACATATATAGAAAAAATTATTGCACAATATTCGCTGGTCGCCATTTTTCTGGAACTTCATAACGCTTCGTTCCGTCTTTCACCACATCATAGTAGCAGTTAGGGCATTATAAAAAAAAGCCGTCCGCAGACGGCCATATCCATTCAAGAAAGAATGGCGGAACTTAATAATTTGCTGCAAAGATAATAACTTTTCTCGACATTGCCAAATTTATTATAATTTTATTGCAGAAATTTTCAAAGTCAATACTTTTATTCGATTCGATTGTTCGACAGCGAAACATTGTAGCCACTAACTTCGACGATTGGCTGCTGGCCTCTGGCATCGCGGCGATTCCACTCGATGCGGACGCTGCGCTTTTCGTTCGGAAGCAGGTGGAAATAGTTGTCGGAATAGATGACGGGCAGGATTTGGTCGCCGTCGGCTGCCTTGAGGTTCAGGCGAAGCATCACGGCTGGCACTCGACCGCAATTTTCGAGCGTCACCGTGCAGGAAACCGTGCCGTTTTCAGCGTGTCGGAGGCTCGATTTCTCGATGTTGAGTTCGGTCTGCGGCAGTTCCTTCAAGGCTTGGTAATTGCCCGTTTCGGAAGCGCAGACGTAGGTGTTTTCCGAGAGCAATTCGGCGGCTTCGTTTCGCAGGCTGAGCCGCAAAAAACCGACTTTTTCGGTTGAAAGCAGGCGCGAAAGGCTCGGAATCGGCATCGCGGGGCGCGTCGCGTCGGATTTCACGTCGATAATGCAGGCTTCGCAGGCCAGTTCGCGACCGTTTTTGTCGAACAGCCGCGCCTCGACCGCGAGATTTTTCTGCTCGGAAGCCGTGCGATTGACGATTTCGACGCTGTCGGTCAGCGCGTTCCACTGCACGTGCAGCGGTTCACAGGCTTTTTTCGTGCCGAAATAGGCGGCGGTGGGCTCGAGATAGTAGTCGTAGGTCTGCCAAACCATCGACGGCCACGTGGGATGGCTCATCCAAATGAGCAAACCCTGACGGTCGTGGTTCGTGCTTTCGTACATTGCACGATAGCCGTCGTAGTTCTGCCATTGGGCGAGGGTCGTAAACTCGCGGGCATCCTTCGGTTCTCCGAAGCATTTGGAAATCAATGCATTAAACGACGCACCACGCTGTGCGCCCTGCTGCGTAAAATCGTGCTGACCCCAAAATTCGTTCTGCGGCCAGAGGTGTTCGGGTCGCAAAGTCCGTGAAAGTCCCTCGTAGGTCATTATGTTCGGCATTCCGCGCTCGGTATGCAGTTTTCCCGTCTGTTTCTCGAAATATTCCTTCGCCGGAATCGCCCAATAAGGGCCGTGACCGCTCACGCCGTCGTCGGCAGAGGAGGAGATGTAGAGTATGGGTGTTGGGTGTTGAGTGTTGGGTGTTCCGCCTGTGAGTTCGCTGACAAGTTGGCGCAGACCGTCGTCGATAGCCTTCGGCGGATAGCCCTCGTTGCGTCCGCAGTAGAGCATAATGCTGGGATGCTGACGGATGCGAAGCACGTAGTCGCGGGCGTTTTTCAGGAACATTTCGTTGTCGTCGGGGTTGGGTCCATCGACGGGATTCGCCAGCCAGAAATCTTGCCAAACCATAATGCCGTAGCGGTCGCAAGCCTCGTAAAATTCGCGGTCGCCAATCTGTCCGACCCAATTTCGGATGCAGTTCAGGTTCATTTCGCGATGGTAGCGCACGGCAGCGTCGTATTCGCGTCCGCGATAGCAAAGGTTGTTCTCCGAAAAGCCCCAGTTGCCGCCAAGTGGCACGAATCGCTGTCCGTTCACGAAGATTTGCAGGCGCGTATCGACCTCGGCGTAGGTCATTTCGCGGATGCCGGCGCGATAGGTGACAAATGAGAGCCTCTCCCCCGTCCCCTCTCCAGAAAGAGAGGGGAGTTGATGGGTCGAAGTTTCTCCTGTTTGATGATGAGCCGAGAACGAAAAACCTGCGTCGTAGAGATTCGGCTCGCCATAGCCATTCGGCCACCAAAGTTTCATTTTCTGGTCGCGAAGTTGCGGAAAATCGGCGGGATGGAAGTCGATTTGGCGTTCCTCGCCACCTGCGAGAGCGACGTTTTTTTCAAATTTGAGGTCGCCAATCCAACCGTGAAGCGTGCCTGTTATCGGCGTTTCGGCGTAATTTTTCAGGATGACGCCCGGCTGCATCGTCGCCAACGTGTCGCTGCCGTCAATCGTCACCCGACTGCTCACGAGCGGGTCGCTCAGCGTCACATCGTTGGCGGTCGAAGTCAGGTAAACATCGTTCCAAATGCCGATGTCGCGGCCTCGAATCGTCGAAATCCAGTCCCATCCGACCGTCGCGTGGAAGGTCGGATTGTCGGCACCGAGAATGCCGCCGTTGAAGTCGGTCGTCTGCTCGTTTTTCAGTTTTGCACCGCCCGGATTCGCGCATTTTTCAATCTCCACCGCCAACACGTTCACGCCGTCGTTCAGATAGCGCGTTACGTCGGTTTTTCCGCGCAAGAAAGCCCCTTCGATGCGGTCGATTTTCCGTCCGTTCAGCCAAATGTCGGCCTTCCAGTTGATGCCGTCGAAATTCAGGAAAACACGCTGTCCGCGCATCTCCTGCGGCACTCGGAACTCGCGACGATACCAGAAATTGCTGTTGAAAAACGACTCGCTGATCGTGAGCAGATTGTCGTCGTAGTTGGGATTCGGCAGCGCACCGGCGTTCACATACGACATCAAAACCGTCGCAGGCACCGTCGCCACCGTCCACGACGAGGCATCAAAGCCCTGTTTCGAGATGTTTTCACCCGATGCCGTCACCTCAGAAGCGCGTTGCAGTCGCCAATCGCCGCCGTTGAGGAAGAATTTTTTGGGGTGTTGGGTGATAGATGATGGGTGATGAGGGTTCCAACCGACTTCCTCGTGCGGTTTCGCCACGAGTCCACCGCGTCCCATCACTTCGACTTCAGACAAAATGACGCGCTGCGTTTTTTCACCTTTTGGAATGTATACGCGCACGAAACGGGCGGTTAATTTTGAATTTTGAATTTTGAATTTTG
>JAFYJH010000100.1 GCA_017538195.1 Prevotella sp. | reverse complement strand
CGACATGTTTTCGCGTCTGATGATGGACCGCGTCATCTTCCTCGGAACCGAAGTGAACGACTACACGGCCAACGTGTTGCAGGCGCAGTTGCTCTACCTCGACGCAGCCGACGCAGGCAAGGACATCAACGTCTATATCAACTCGCCGGGCGGCTCGGTCTATGCCGGATTGGGCATCTACGACACGATTCAGTTCATCCAGAGCGACGTGGCGACGATTTGCACGGGAATGGCCGCGTCGATGGCCGCCGTGTTGCTCGTGGCTGGCACGGAGGGAAAGCGCTCGGCCTTGCCCCACAGTCGCGTGATGATTCACCAGCCGATGGGCGGTGTGCAGGGACAGGCTTCGGACATCGAAATCGAGGCTCGCGAGATTCAAAAGTTGAAAAAGGAGCTTTACACGATCATCGCCGACCACTCGCACACGGACTTCGACAAAGTCTGGGCCGACAGCGACCGCAACTACTGGATGACGGCTGAAGAAGCCCTCGAATACGGAATGATTGACAAAGTGCTGACGAAGAAATGAAGAAAGAATGTAACTTCTGCGGACGCGGAGAAAAGGAAGTGAAACTTCTGATTTCCGGTCTCAGCGGCTTCATCTGCGAAGACTGCGTGCAGCAGGCTTACGAGATTGTGGAATCGTCGGGAATGGCGGCTGCCGAGCCTGCCCAAAAGCCGTCGGACGGGAAATTCCGCCCGAAAAAAGTGCCGAAACCGAAGGAAATCAAGGACTATCTCGACCAATATGTCATCGGTCAGGACGAGGCGAAACGCTATCTCTCGGTGGCGGTCTATAACCACTACAAACGCTTGCAGCAGACCGTCAAGGACGATGTGGAGATTGAAAAGTCGAACATCATTATGGCAGGTTCGACGGGAACGGGAAAGACGCTCATCGCCCGCACCATCGCCCGACTGCTCGACGTGCCGTTTACGATTGTCGATGCGACGGTTTTCACCGAGGCGGGCTACGTCGGCGAGGATGTCGAGTCGATTCTGAGCCGATTGCTGCAAGTGGCCGACTACAATGTCGAGGCGACGCAGCGAGGCATCGTTTTCATCGACGAAATCGACAAAATCGCCCGAAAAGGCGACAATCCGTCGATCACGCGCGACGTCAGCGGCGAGGGCGTACAGCAGGGATTGCTGAAACTGCTTGAGGGAACGACCGTGAACGTGCCGCCGAAGGGTGGCCGCAAGCATCCCGACCAAGAGTACATTCAAGTCGATACGCGCAACATTCTCTTCATTTGCGGCGGTGCTTTCGACGGCATCGAGCGCAAGATTGCGCAGCGGATGAACACGCGCGTCGTGGGCTTCAATTCGGTGCAGAACCAGCGTCATATCGACAAAAACGACCTGATGCAATACATTCAGCCGCAGGATTTGAAGTCATTCGGTCTGATTCCCGAAATCATCGGTCGTCTGCCTGTGCTGACCTACTTGAAACCGCTCGACCGTGACGCTCTGCGCCGTATTCTCGTCGAGCCGAAAAATTCCATCGTGAAACAGTACGAAAAACTGTTTGAAATGGACGGAATCGCCCTCAGTTTCACCGACGAGGCATTGGAATATATCGTCGATAAGGCTGTGGAATTCAAACTCGGCGCTCGCGGACTGCGTTCCATTGTCGAGGCAATGATGATCGACGCGATGTTCGATGCGCCGTCGAACCACAGCAAAACCTTCGAGGTGACACTCGACTATGCCCGTCGGCAGGTCGAAAAGTCGTATTTGGAAGCCTCGTGAAGTGTGAAGTGTGAAGTGTGAAGTGAAAAATGAAACCTAAAAACCTCATAACCTAAAAACCTCAAAACCTACAATAAAAATGGCGACGAAAAAGGAACTGACAACCAAACTGAAACAATACTTCGGCTTTGACAAGTTCAAAGGCGATCAAGAAGCGATCATCCGCAACCTTCTGGCCGGAAACAACGCCTTCGTGCTGATGCCGACGGGCGGCGGCAAGAGTCTGTGCTACCAGTTGCCCTCGCTTCTGATGGAAGGAACGGCCATCGTCATCTCGCCGCTCATCGCCCTGATGAAGAACCAAGTCGATGTCATCAACGGACTGAGCGAGGAGGACGGAATCGCCCACTACCTGAACTCGTCGCTGAACAAGGCGGCCATCGTGCAGGTGATGGAAGACGTGAAATCGGGCAAGACGAAGTTGCTCTACGTGGCTCCCGAATCGCTCAACAAAGACGAGAACGTGGAATTTCTGCAAGGCGTGAAAATCTCGTTCTACGCTATCGACGAAGCCCACTGTATTTCGGAGTGGGGCCACGACTTCCGACCCGAATACCGCAACATCCGACCGACCATCAACCGCATCGGCGACGCGCCCGTCATCGCGCTGACCGCCACCGCGACCGACAAGGTCAGAACCGACATCAAAAAGAGTCTCGGCATCATCGACGCGCCCGAATTCAAGAGTTCGTTCAACCGTCCGAACCTCTATTACGAAGTGCGCCAGAAGGCCAAGGACATCGACAAGCAAATCATCCGATACATCAAGCAGCACGCGGGCAAGAGCGGCATCGTCTATTGCCTCTCGCGCAAGAAAGTCGAGGAACTCGCCGCCGTCTTGCAGGCCAACGACATCAAGGCCGCTGCCTACCACGCCGGACTCGATTCGCAGCGTCGTTCCGAAACGCAGGACGATTTCCTGATGGAGCGCATCGACATCATCGTCGCCACCATCGCCTTCGGCATGGGCATCGACAAGCCCGACGTGCGCTTCGTCATCCACTACGACATCCCGAAGTCGCTCGAAGGATATTATCAGGAAACGGGACGCGCCGGACGCGACGGCGGCGAGGGCAACTGCATCGCCTTCTACGCCTACAAAGACCTCCAGAAACTCGAAAAATTCATGGAAGGAAAGCCCGTCGCCGAGCAAGACATTGGTCGCCAACTGCTTCAGGAAACCGCCGCCTACGCCGAGTCGAGCGTGTGCCGACGGAAAATGCTGCTGCACTATTTCGGTGAAAAATACGACAAGGACAACTGCGAAAATTGCGACAACTGCCTGCATCCGAAGGAGAAGCGCGAGGCGAAGGCGGCGTTGCAGGTCGTCTTGGAGGCCGTCACCGTGTTGAAAGAGAATTTCCGGCAGGATTACATCATCGACTTCGTCTGCGGCAAACTGACCGACGACATCACCTCCCACAAACACGACCAACTCGACGAATTCGGCTCTGGCGAGGACGAGCCGGAGCGCATCTGGAATCCGACCATCCGACAGGCCATCATTTCGGGCTATCTGCGCAAGGATGTCGATAACTACGGCCTGCTGAAAATCACGAAAGAAGGCCGAAAATTCATGGAAAATCCCCATTCGTTCATGATCGTCGAAGATGCCGAGTTCAGCGACGACGACTACGACGGCGACAGCGAAGTCGGCGGCACGGCACTCGACCTGCACCTGCTCACGATGCTCAAAAACCTGCGTCGCGATGTCGCCGAGAAAAACGGCCTGCCGACCTACGTCATTTTCCAAGACGTGTCGCTCGACCAGATGGCGACCGACTATCCCGTCACGCTCGAAGAACTTCAGAACATTCAGGGCGTGGGCAAGGGCAAGGCCATGCGCTACGGAAAGCCTTTCTGCGACCTCATCAAAGCCTATTGCGAGGAAAACGAAATCGAGCGGCCCGAGGAAATGCGCGTCCGAACCGTCGCCAAAAAGTCGATGCTGAAAGTCACCATCATCGACAAAATCGACCGCCGCGTCGCCCTCGACGACCTCGCCAACGCGCAAGGTCTCGACTTCGACGAACTGCTGACCGAGATTGAAGCCATCGTCTATAGCGGAACCCGTCTGAACATCGACTATTTCCTCGAAGACGTGATGGACGAAGACCACATCGACGACATCTACGACTACTTCTACGAAAGCACCACCGACGACCTCGACACCGCCCAAAACGAACTCGGTCCGGAGTATTCCGAAGACGAAATCCGCCTCGTCCGCATCAAATTCCTCTCGGAAATGGCGAACTAAACAGAAAAAGTTACGCAAATATTTGGATATTCGGGAAAAAGAGTGTAATTTTGCACCCGCAAATCGCAAAACGGCGTTTTGCAAGCAAGAAGTTGAACTAAAAAATTAAAACCAAAAAGACATGATTATTGTACCTGTAAAAGAAGGTGAGAACATCGAGAGAGCATTGAAGAAGTTCAAGAGAAAGTACGAAAAGACCGGCGTGGTGAAGGAACTCCGCAAGCGTCAGCAGTACAACAAACCTTCTGTGCTGAAGCGTCTTGAGATGCAGCACGCCATCTACGTGCAGAAGCTGCGTCAGAGCGAGGAATAAAAAAATCCTCGAAAAATTTGGTGGTTTGGAAAAATCTTCGTAAATTCGTTGCCTGAAACCATGACAAAGGGCAAACGATGATAGAAAAGTTCCTCAACTACCTGAAATATGAACGCAACCGCTCGGTACACACCGTGGAGGGTTACAGCCGTGACCTGCGGGCGTTCGAGACATATTTCAAACATCTGGACAGCCAGCTCTCGTGGGAGTCGATAGACTCGGACGTCATCCGCGACTGGATGGAGAGCATGATGGATAAAGGAAACACCGCAACGTCGGTCAATCGAAGACTGAGTTCGGTGCGTTCCCTTTATCGTTTTGCCCTGTCGAGAAAGCTCGTCGAAACCGACCCGTCGCACGGCATCGCCGGTCCGAAGCGCAAGAAACTGCTGCCGCAGTACCTGCGCGAAAGCGAAGTGGACAGGCTGTTGGACGATGTCCTGCAGGAAGAAAGTTTTGAGGTCGCGCGCGCGCGTACCATTATAAATATATTCTATACGACGGGAATCCGACTCTCCGAACTGACCGGACTCGACGACGCATCGGTGGATTTCGCCAACCGCCAAATCAAGGTGCACGGCAAGCGCAACAAAGAGCGAATCGTTCCATTTGGCAGCGAACTTTGCGCGGAACTCCAGAACTATGTCGAGCAGCGCGACCAAGAAGTGACGCGGGAAGACAACGCCTTCCTCGTCACCAACAAAGGCATTCGGATGACGCCGCAGCAGGTGCGAAACGAAGTCCGCCGCCAACTTACGAAAGTGACAAGTTTGAAAAAGCGCAGTCCGCACGTGCTCCGCCACACCTTCGCCACCGCCATGCTCAACCATTCCGCCGGCATCGAGAACGTGAAGAAGTTGCTCGGCCACGAAAGCATCGCGACCACCGAGATTTACACCCACACAACTTTTGAACAATTAAAAAACGCCTACGCCAAGGCCCATCCCAGAAAGTGAGCCGACGGCAGGCGCAGAGAACAGTCAAATAAAACATTAACCTTTAAAAAACAGGAGGTATTTATGGAAATCAAGATTCAAGCCATCAAGTTTGACGCAACCGACAAACTGCAGGCATTCGTGGAAAAGAAAGTAGCCAAGTTGGAAAAGACCTACGACGAGGTGCAGCAAGTGGAAGTACAGCTGAAAGTCGTGAAGCCCGCCACGGCCATGAACAAGGAAGTCAGTTTCGCCGTGGCCGTTCCCGGCAACACACTTTTCGTCACGAAAACGTGCGACACTTTTGAGGAAGGAATCGACCAATGTGTCGATGCAATGAAGGTTCAACTGACCAAATTCAAAGAAAAATTGCGGAATCAATAAAAAAAAGTGAGAAAAATTTTGGAGATTCAAAAATAAGTCGTATCTTTGCAGCCGTTTTACGACACGTCCTAAAATGCGATGCCTGACGGCTGCAAGGATTTTGCCTCTTTAGCTCAGTTGGCCAGAGCACGTGATTTGTAATCTCGGGGTCGTTGGTTCGAATCCGACAAGAGGCTCCAGAAGGCGGTCGAGAACAAAATTTGGGTGGTTTCCAGAGTGGCCAAATGGGGCAGACTGTAAATCTGTTGTCTTTCGACTTCGGTGGTTCGAATCCATCACCACCCACTTCCAAAGAGG
>JAFYJH010000099.1 GCA_017538195.1 Prevotella sp. | reverse complement strand
TGCTTTTAGAGATTGCCCAGATTTAAAGTCTGTGACAATTCCGAAAACAATTACAAGCATCGTGGAATATGCTTTTCTTGGAACGTGCACCAACATTAATATTCTTGATTTGGAGTCTTGGACAAGCATAACTTTAGGTGGTTGGACAATAAAAACAGGGCAACGCGATAAATATCTTCCAGCGTTTCCAGAAGGTTTCAATTTGTATCTCAATGGAAAAGAAGCGAAAGATTTGGAAATTCCTGCATCTGTAAAAACGGTCGGCGAATACCAATTTTACAAATGTCAAAACATCACTTCCGTTAATGTCAATGCCCAAAAGGTACTCTCCTACGCTTTTTCCCAATGTCCTAACCTTACAACGGTGAATATCGGAGGAAATGTTGAAACCATCTATAGTACAGTATTCATGGGAAATTCGTTGGTTTCAACGGTAACGGTAGAAGAAGGAAAACTCCAGTCGATTACAGGATTTGCGTTTTGTAAATCTTTGAAATCAGTAAAACTGCCCAATTCTCTGAAAAAAATCGACGCAGAGGCTTTCTGGCTAAGTGGATTAGAACACATTGACATTCCTGAAGGTGTTGAAATACTCGGAAATGGGGCTTTCGCGGCAACCATGATTGAGTCGATAACTCTTCCGAGTTCTTTGACTAAAATTGGTGATAATGCATTTGCATATTGTGAAAAACTAAAATCTGTCACATTTTCTGATGGCTTAGAGGTGATAGGTTACAAGGCTTTTGAGAACACTGCTCTAACAGCTGTGGAAATTCCTTCAAGCGTTAAGTCAATAGGAATGAGTGCTTTCCAAAATTGCAAAAACTTGACGACTTTAGGCTTTGTCGGATGCCATAATATCAAGGTTGGAACAAGGGCTTTTTGGGATTGTACTAATATTTCATATCTTTATACCGACAATCTTGACGCATGGTGCAGTAGTATGGATTTCTCCAGTGATTCTCCCGTAAAATCAACAAAGCGTCTTTATGTGAATGGTAAGGTGATTGATGAACACGTTGTCTGCCCTAATGTAAGCAGAATTATAGGCAATTTATCATATTGTAATGACATTACAACGATAACCTTTCTCGAGAATGTGCAGGATATAAGACCAAATGCATTTTACAACTGCCCGAATCTGAAAACAATTTTTTGCTATGCCAAGACACCACCAACTTTTTCTAATGAGACTTTTGGAAATAGGTTTAATAATGTGACGGTTTATGTGCCGAAAGATCTGGTGGAAACTTATCGGAATTATGTTCAGACTTCTTATTGGGTGAATTGGAAAGACTGTTGTCAAATTTTGCCGATAGAAGATGACCCGATGGGAATAGAATCAATTTCAGATAATATTTTTTCCATTGACCAGCAAAATGGTGCCATTATTATTGGAAATGCTCCCGACGGCGTTCTAATCAAGGCTTTTTCACCGTCTGGAACTTTGGTTGCGTCAAGTGTTGTTAGCAACGGAGTTGCGACTCTTAATCTTCAAGAAAAGAATGCAATTGTGCTCTTGAAAATTGAAGATAAGACATGGAAAATTAGAGTGAAGTGAACGGCCTCTCTAAAAAAGAAATTTATGAAAAAGTTGTTGTCGTTTTTGATTGTATGGTTCTCTCTGATGGCAAGTGCCCAGACAAAAAAGGTTGAAGTTGATGGAATTTGGTATAATATCACCCCTAAATCTCAGTGGGCGGAAGTTACCAGAGAGTCGTCAAGCCAATATTACGTTGGCAATGTCACCATTCCTGAAGAATTTGAGTATGAGGGGAATCGCTACACGGTGATAAGAATTGGTGTGGATACCTTTTCTTACAGCACAGACATGACCTCGGTTTCCATTCCCAAAAGCGTGACAACCATCAAGGAAGATGCTTTTCGTTATTGCAAGGGATTGACTTCCATCACCATTCCAAGCACCATTGAAACGATGGCTTTAACGGCATTTACAGGCTGTTCAGGGATTTCTCGTGTGAATTATCCAGACGACGAAACCATGTATCGGCTTGCACCCGGTCACTACTTTACGTTTGCCTATCAGTTGTTTGTCGATGATGAGGAAATCAAAGACCTAATCATACCTGACGAAGTGATATTACCAAACATACGTTTCAGCAGATGTGCGAGTCTGACTTCCGTTGTACTCCCAAATTCTGCGGAAACAGTTCCTCAATCCGCTTTTCAATACTGCACGAATCTTTCTTCAGTGACTTTGTCGGAAAATCTCAAGACCTTTGATTATTTGGCTTTTGACAGTTGTGTAAGCCTGAAGGAAATCATTCTGCCAAATAGTCTAACGTCAGTAGGGCAGAGTTCTTTCAGTAATTGTGAGAGTTTATCTAAAATTGTTATTCCCGATAATGTTACAGAAATTTCATCTGGAGCTTTTCGTAATTGTTCCCGATTATCTTCTGTTAAAATACCCAAAAGTGTAAAAACCATAGGTTATAATGCGTTCAAGGGTTGTCAAAATTTAAGAGAAGTGCATATCAGTGACTTGGAAGCATGGTGTCAAATACGTTTCGATAATGATAATGTTAGTTTCGATGATGAATCCAGTTGGACAAATCCACTTATGTACGCTCATCGATTGATTTTGAATGGAGTTGAGTTGGAAGAATTGACGATTCCCAGTAGCATTGAAGCAATTTTATCTGGAACATTTGCAGGCTATTCTGGAACAATTATTATTCCAGAAGGGATGAAAACCATCGGACCATACGCTTTTTATTGCAGTGAGAATCTTTCTGTGTCAATCCCTTCAAGTTTGACGAAAATCGCAGCAACCTCTTTTGCAAATTCAAAAGATTTGAAGTTTTTTATCACGGATTTAAGCCATTGGTGTAACAAATTAAATATGTCATGGGATACTTGGCATTCTCATTCTTATGAATTATACTTAAATGGTGAAATCGCAACAAATGTCGTCATTCCAGACGATATTACAGAAATCAATAAAAACGTTTTTTCATACTGCAAAAGCCTTGTTTCTGTAAATGTTCCGAATAGTATTAAGATGATTAAAGACGACGCGTTTAAAGGGTGTTCTCAATTATCAACGGTGATTTTGGGTAATGGCATTCAGACTATTGGAGGGCGCTCTTTCAATTCTTGTCGCAATTTGAAAGATGTTTATTGTTATGCTGAAAATCCTCCCAATTTGCCGGATGTTCAGGGAGTTTATAACTCGAAAGCTTTTGCTTACTCGGATATAGAATACGCGACGCTTCATGTGCCTCAAGAAAGTTTGTCGAAGTACAGGAGCGCATGGATTTGGGGAAGTTTTGGTCTAATTGTCCCCCTAACAGACGAAGAAACTGGCGTAACGCTGTCAGAAACGGCTTCGATGTCGGTGCTTTGCTGCGACGGCGTGATAACGATACAGAATGTTCCCGACGGGGAAATCATTCGTGTGTACGATTCTGTTGGAATGATGAAGGCTTCAGCGAAAGTTGAGAACCATTCGGCAGTTGTCAATCCTCAAATGAGAACTGGTGAAATCGCCATCATTAAAATTGGCGAACAAACGATGAAACTCGTCGTGCAATAGTTTTATTTAGAAGCCAAGACTCGATTCTCCCAGTAGAAATGGAATGACACCAACGTACACAATGCCGTTTTCATCCGTCCATTGCTTGGCGTTTCCGTCAACAATGACTATCTTACGGAAAAGGTCGCCAGAGTTCTTCAGAGAAAATGTCTCTTGATTCCGCTTTTCCTCCGTATCTACATTCAGAGCCGACTGGATATAGATTTTTTCTTGACCCGTATTGACCACAAAGTCAATTTCATATTGTGATTGCTGTTTCTTGCCATCCTTTACTCGGGTGACTTCTACCACGCCCACATCAACACTATATCCCCTGCGTACCAGCTCGAGGTAGACCATATTCTCCATTAGGTGACTTTTCTCTTGTTGGCGGAAGTTCAACTTGGCATTCCTCAGTCCCAAGTCCATGGAATAATACTTCTGGGTATTCTCGAAATAACGTTTACCCTTCACATCATAGCGCATTGCACCCATGAACAGGTAGGCATCCTCCAGATAATTCAGATAGTTCTTAATGGTATGGTCGGACGTGTTGCGCTTCATCAACGTACCTGCTGCATTGGCAAGATTATGCGGATTGGTAAGCGAACCAACAGCCGATGACAAGGGGCTTTCCTGTCCAATGCAATTTCGATGAAACAGTCTTCTGGCACTCCCTCCGATTTGAGGTGGTCTTTGTATAGGGTAGATAGAAGGAATGACTTGCCACAGCGACGGATGCCAGTGATAATCTTCACCTTTCCGTTCCATCGCTTGTTCAGCAGTGCTTCTATGTATTGTTCTCTCTTGATAATCATGGTTTCAAACGTTTTACTGCAAAAATGGTCGTATTGTTCGACTGTTTTTGCAGTGCAAAGGTAATGTGTTTTTCTGAACGGAGCAAATAAATGGCTGATTTTGTGCAGTTTTTATTTCCTTTGCCAAACGCGAATCCAGTCGAAGCGCGTTTCGTAGGTCTGGCGCGTGTTGCCGTAGTTGCCCCATTCGCCGTTGCCCACGCTCTGGTTGAGAATCAGGTAAAACGGAAAGTCGAACGACCACTGGCCGCGCTTAAGCAGGTCGGCATTGGAGGATTTTCGGAAATGGGCGACAATCGTGCCGTCGATACTCCATGAAATGTATTCGGGTGTCCATTCGATGCCGTAAACGTGCCATTTCGTAACGTCGGTTTTCTCCTGAAATTCGTTTCTCTGGCCGTGGCGCGGATTGTTGAATGTCAGTTTTGAATGTGCCGCATGAGAGGCGACACCTCTTTTTCCAAACATTTCAACAATGTCTATCTCCCCGTATTGGTTCCCGACCTCATACGGTTTAATCAGCCACGCCGCAGGGAAATTCCCTGCCTTGCTATTCGTTTTCATCCGCACTTCCACCTTGCCGTACTGAAATTCAAATTTCCCTTTCGTGCAGACGGCTCCCGTCAACATTCGGGCGGTGTCCAACGGTTCGCTCTTGTTGGGAATGGCCCGACAGACCAGACTTCCGTTTTTGATGTAGGCCACCTTCGGCGAATTGCTGATCCACCGTGACCATGTGTAGGGTTCTCGCTCGTGGCAAATCCATTTCGCGGGATCGGGGCGGCTGCCGTTGGGTTGGTTGAACTCGTCGCTGAACACCAATTGGTATTCCGCAGGCTGTTGGGCGGAAATAGTCATCTGACTGCCGTCGGAAACACACAGGAACAGTGCAAAAAATGAAAATAATAGGTTTCGCATCATCATTTTGGTTGTTTTTTGCCCGCAAAGTTATGAAAAATTTATGTAATATCAATTAAATAGTAAATATATTTTGTATTATGCTTCATTTTCATTACCTTTGCATCCCTAATTGAAAAATGATATGAAAGTTGTCATCATTGCAGGAGGTCAAGGAACACGCATCGCCTCTGTGAACAGCGAAATACCCAAGGCTATGATTCCTGTCGGTGGGAAGCCTGTCATAGAGCATCAGGTGGAGTTGGCCAAAAGATATGGATACACAGAACTGGTGTTTATCATCGGGCATCTTGGCGATGAAATCGTCAATTATTTTGGCGATGGTGAGAAATGGGGTGTCAGCATAGACTATTATCGAGAAGCACAGCCTTTGGGCACAGCTGGTGCACTGGCCGAGATTGCAGACCGTCTGTCGGACGATTTCTTCGTTTTCTATGGTGACACCGTGATGGATGTCGATCTGGTTCGGATGCGAGACGAACACCTGCGCCATCAGGCAGATGCGACTCTTTTGGTTCATCCCAACGACCATCCATACGACTCTGATATTGTAGAACTTAACGATGGTGGTTTGGTGACAGGATTCTATCACAAACCGCATCCAGATGGCTTTGTCAGCAGGAATCTCGTTAATGCCGCACTTTTTATTTTCAATAAAAAAGTGATTGGCTGCATTGAACGGGGCGTGAAAAGCCACATTGAGAAAAACGTCCTGCCAACTTGTCTGAAGGAAGGGATGAGGCTGTTCGGCTACGTTTCCTCTGAATATGTGAAGGATATGGGTACGCCGGAACGCTATCAGCAGGTTTGCCGCGACTGGGAGAGCGGTCGTGTGCGCAATATGAATTACGAACATCCGCGCAAGGCTGTATTCCTTGACCGTGACGGTGTCATCAATGAGGACATTGGCCTCGTGTATAAGCCCGAACAGATGAAGTTGATAGAGGGTGTTGAGGAAGCCATCAATTATATCCATCAAAAAGGCTATTTAGTCGTCGTGGTGACCAATCAGTCGGTCATTGCGAGAAATTTATGCACTTTTGATGAACTTGACACAATAAATGCCACGATGGAAACGTTATTAGGTAAGAAACGTGCCTATATAGACGGACTCTATTTCTGTCCCCATCATCCTGACGGTGGCTATCCCGAGGAGCGCAAGGAGTTTAAGGTGACATGCGACTGTCGGAAACCAGAAGCGGGATTGTTGCTGCGTGCGGCGAAAGAGTTGAATATCGACCTGAAAGAATCGTTGATGATTGGCGACCGAGAAAGCGACAGGCTTGCGGGAGAAAAGGCAGGAGTCAAGGCTTCGGCGGTGATACCGACAAATGATGGAGAATCGTTGATGGAGGCATTAAAAAAACTGATATAACAATGATTATTACCAGAACGCCATTCAGAATATCGTTTGCCGGAGGAGGTTCGGATTTGCCGGCATTCTATCGTCGTGAGCAAGGAGCAGTGCTCAGCACCACGATCGACAAATATATGTACATCGTCATCCACCCTTTGTTTCAAGGGAGCAGTGTCTTGCTAAAATATTCCCAGACAGAATTTGTTCACAATTTGGCCGAGATAGCCCATCCGATTCATCGAGAGGTTCTTCAAATGTATAATTTGACGGGTGTGGATATCAACTCCATTGCCGATATTCCGGCAGGAACGGGAATGGGTTCAAGCAGTTCGTTCACCGTCGGCTTGATCAACGCCGTCAGAGCCTACATCGGGAAATATTCCAGTGCCGAGAAGTTGGCATCTCTTGCTTGTCACGTTGAAATCGAGCGTGTCGGTAATCCCATCGGAAAGCAAGACCAATATGCCGCCGCCTATGGAGGTCTCAATTTTATCACTTTCAATCAGGACGAAAGTGTGAAAATTGAGAAAATCATCATGGATCCACGGGTCAAGCAGCAGTTAGACGACAACCTGATTCTGGTTTATATCGGTGGAAGCCATTCTGCGAATGAAATTCTGGAGGCCCAGTCCTCGTCTTTCAACAACAACGACAAGTTTAACTTGCAAAGGCGCATGGTTCAGTTGGCACATGGTCTGCGCGACGCTTTGCAGGAAAATAATTTGGACGATTTCGGACAGATTCTTCATGAAGGATGGGTTTTAAAGCGCTCGCTTGTAAGCGGTATTTCCAATCATTTCATCGATGACATCTACGAGCAGGGGCTGAAAGCCGGTGCCCTTGGCGGCAAGTTGTTGGGCGCAGGCGGCGCAGGGTTCATCCTGTTCTATTGCCCCAAAGAAAAACAGGATGCTTTCAGGCGGGAAATGGCCGGATACAAAGAAACAAGATTTTCTTTTGAACATCAGGGCTCTCAGGTGATTTACGTAGGAGAAAAGAAATTTATTTAAAGTTTAAAGATTATGGATTACAAAAAAGACATAGAAACGTATTTCGGGAAAGTAAAGGAGACGATTGACAAAATTTCCATTGAGAATGTCAATACGTTGCTCAATATTCTGAACAAGGCGAGGGACGAAGGCCGATTTGTGTTCATCTGCGGCAACGGAGGGTCAGCCTCGACCGCCTCGCATTTTTGCTGCGATTTCAACAAGGGAATTTCGTCGGAACAAAAGAGTAAATTCCGTTTTGTATGCCTCAGCGACAATGTTCCTTCGATGATGGCGTATGCCAATGATTTCAGTTATGAGGAAATTTTTGTCGGACCGCTTCGCAATCTGTTCAATGAGGGTGACTATGTAATTGGCATCAGTGGCTCGGGCAATTCGTCGAATGTCATCAAAGCCCTCCAATATGCCAATGAGCATGGCGGCGTTTCCGTAGGAATCACTGGTTACGACGGCGGTATCGTCAAGCAAATCTGTCAATACAACGTACACGTTCCCATTATGGACATGCAGGTTTCGGAAGATTTGCACATGATGTTGGACCACTGTATGATGAGTATTCTGTGTAAGCATGGAGAAGAAAGATAAGCTGCCAATCGTCTCGGTCATAATGGCCACTTACAACGACCCTGTGGAATATCTTTCACAGGCTATTGACAGCATTTTGAACCAAACTTACGAAAATCTGGAACTGCTGATTGCCGACGACAGCACGGAAACGGAGACCATCAATGCCATTGACGAATATGCCCGAAAGGATGCAAGAATTATTGTCGTTCGAAAAGAGCAGAAAATGGGCATTGCCGGAGCAAGAAACGAGGCACTTCTGAAAGCAAAAGGCCAGTTGATAGCCCTGATGGATGCCGATGATGTTTCTTTGCCGGACAGATTGGAAAAACAAGTGGAATTTGCCCGAAAGCACGTGGATATTGACCTTTTCGGCGGCCACATTTACATCATTGATGAAAAGAACAAAGTAACTTCTCTTCGGAAATACATGGTCGGTCAGAAGCAATTCAAAAGAATGTTCGCTTACAGAAATCCTCTGGCACATCCGACTATCATGTTCAGAAGAACAATTGTGGACGACGGATTTTTATACGATCCGACATTCAAAAAGGCAGAAGACCTGGAATTCTATCTGCGGCTACACAACAATGGCTACCGTCTGGCCAATATGGATGACTTTTTGCTAAACTACCGCATCGTTGGAGATATGCAGAAAAAACGGCAGTATGACAATTGGAGTTACAACCACAAGGCACGTCTGAAGAATTTTAACTGGCGCAAGCCGATGTTCAGCGTGGCCTCTTGGTTTTTCTCCTGTGTTTATCTGTTCACTCCAAACTGGCTTATTTCGTTTTTGTATGGGCGTGAAAATCATAAAATTGCATCTTGAATGATAAATTTTATTTCAAAGTAACTTCTTGATATGTCGTTTTAGCAATATTTTTCCCGTTTCATGCAATAAAACGCCGATATGTCCGTTTTAAAATAAAAAAGTAACGACTGAAACCGCTAATGACGACACTTGAAAACGGATATGTATTGGACGGAATGAACGAGTTGGAGCGCAACACAAAGCGAATCTTCGACTTTCTTGTCGCGCTGTTTTGCATCATCGTTTTCTCGCCGCTGTTCCTGATTTGCTACATCGCCGTGCGCCGCGAGGACGGCGGTCCGGCCATTTTCAAGCAGGAGCGAATCGGGCGTTTCGGTCGTCCGTTCAACATCTACAAATTCCGCTCGATGCGCATGGATGCCGAGAAAGACGGACCTGCACTCTACCAACACGAAAGCGAAACGCGCATGACGAAAACGGGAAAATTCCTGCGGGCGCACCACCTCGACGAACTGCCGCAGTTGTGGAATGTGTTGAAGGGCGAGATGTCGTTTGTAGGCCCGCGTCCCGAGCGCGAATATTTCATCAACCAAATCCTTGAGCACGACCATCGCTACACGTATCTCTATCAGGTGCGACCGGGCGTTACGTCGTATGCGACGCTCTACAACGGCTACACCGACACGATGGAAAAGATGTTGCGCCGGTTGGAACTCGACCTTTATTATTTGGAGCATCGCTCGTGGTGGTTCGATGCCAAGATTCTTTTCAATACGTTTACGAATATCGCGATTGGAAAGAAATTCTAATTTTCCGAAGTTTTTCAGTCCAATTTTCTGATTCTTCGAAGTTTATCAGTCCGTTTTTCGAGGTTTTTCAATCGGATTTTCCTCAATTTTTGATTCTTGAACGATGGCTTTAATGCTTCTTGAACGACAGCCGCAAGGTTTCCGTGCTGAGCGTCATTTTGCCGCCCGACAGTTCCTCCACGCGGAAGGTGCTGCCCTCGATTTGGTTGATGCCGAAGGGTTGCAGCAGTTCCACGTTCTCGACGACGGGATCGCCTTCCTCGCGACGGTCATAAAGCATTTTCCAGAGGATGATTTGGCCGTCTTCGTGGGAAAATTGGCTGACAAGACGCTGTCCATTGAGAAAATCGGGGCTTTGACACTGGAAAATACCGCCTTGGAACATCCAAAAACGGAGTTCTTCACGTAAGTCTGCCGAATTGCCTGTCGCCAACGTATCGACCGTTTCCAAATGCCAAAAACCGTCGAGGTCGCCGTTCTTGGAACTGTGCAATTCCACCAATCCACAGGCTGTCAAAAATCCGCAAAACAAAAGCAGAAGCGGATGAAGGATGAAGGATGAAGGATGAAAGATATTCTTTTTCATATTATTAATCATTTAATCACTAATCACTAATCACTTAATCTTAAAAATTCCCTTTTTCGTCACCGTCACCTGACCGCCGTAGTTGTCGCCGAGAATTCTTCCCGAATCCATGCCGAAAGCTCCTTTTACCTGCCATCCTTGCGGCAGCCGATAAGTGGCTTCGAGCAAACCGCTAAAGTTGTGGTGGACTTTGGTGTAAGGATTGTCGTAGGTGCCGTAACCTTTCTGATAAGTCGCCATCAGCCGATAGGAAAGTCGCTCGGTCGGAGCACCGCCGATGCCGAGATGGAAGGCCACGAAACGATTGTCCTCGAAGCGGATGATACCGTTGTCGTTGTAAATCGGCGACCGATAGAGCGGATTGCCGTTGGCCTGTCCCCAATGCTGCCAACCATTGTAGAGATAATGGTTGTAGAAGTTGTCTCGACCGCTGATGTGGTCGGGAAAGGCTTGCGTGTGGTCGTGATATATGGGACCGCTCTGATACTTCGTGTAAAGATATTCAAACACAACATCGCGCAGCCAAGTGCCGTATTTCTTGTTGAACTCGATGCCGAGCATCATATCCTTCAAATCGTAGAGGAAATAGCGGCGTTTCTTCGCCACGTTCCATTCGTCGCCCGTGCCGTAGCCGTCGTAGTCGAGTTGCAGCATCGACGAGTGGTCTTCAAAATATTTTTCAGCATAAAAACCGAGTTTCCACGTGTCGGTTTCGTAGTTCACGCGCATCAGCCAACTTCCCAACTGGTTTCCCTCGGCGTTCTGGTATTCCGTGCCCTCTTCAGGAGCGTCGGCACCGCCCGGCATAAAGGCTCGCCACATTCCCTTGATGCCGTTGTTGCCGTGATAGACGAGCCAGCCGTCGCCATCGGGAATGTTGACTGTTCCTCCGAATTGCGCCGCCATTTCCAAGCCCAACTCGACCGACAGCGGGAAAAACCGCTCGGGATAGCCAATCATCAAATAGCCGGCCTTCGAATGGTAGCGAGCACCCTCGGTGTAAGGATGTAACATCTGCGTGAAATCCTTCTGCCAATTGTCGTCGGTCGTTTTTCCGTATGCGATGTGACCTTTCATCCGAAGCCAACCTTTTCCGAAAGGCAGCACCCAATAGTCGGGCAAGGCCAATCGAACTTGCGGAACAGGCCGAGAATTGATGCCGAGCGTCTGCGAACCGCTGCTCAACTGATTGTTTTTCAGTTCCATCGGATATTCCTTCGCGCCCACCGACAACACACCGTGCAGCCAACGCAGTTCGCCGTAAGCCTGTTGCACGACCATCTTGCTCGTGTAGTGATAGGGCAGGGCGACATCCAATCCGTAGCCGATGCCCCAACGCCGCAGCGAGTCCACTCGGAGCGGTCGCTCGATGCTTCCGCGCAGGTATCCGTTCACACTCTCCAACGAACTCAGTCCGTGTTTGTTCGCGTTCAGCCACAGCGGAGTCTGGCCGTCGGTGGCCGAAACTTGCGCCTCGACTTTGTATTCCAGTCCGTCAAGCAGGTTCTTTGGTTCGTCGCCCTCCATTTCTTGCTGCGCCCATAGCGAAAACGGCGTCAGCATCAGAAGAAGAAGCGACCCAGTCAATCTATTTTTCATGTTTTCATCCTTTTTACCTTAATAAATAACGCGCGAAGGGTCGATTTATTGCATACAAATAGGGATTTTCC
>JAFYJH010000098.1 GCA_017538195.1 Prevotella sp. | reverse complement strand
TTATGAGGTTATGAGGTTATGAGGTTAAAAGGTTAAATTGTTAAATTGTCAAATCGTAAAATCGTAAAATCGTAAATTGTAAATAAATTGGAGTTCCTTGAGAGCTCCGCTCGAAAAAATTGTACATTCGTAAATTGTAAATTATGCTATACTATTTGTTTCGTTTTTTAGAGCAATATGAAATTCCGGGCGCACGAATGTGGGGTTACATTTCGTTCCGCGCCCTGCTGACGCTGATTCTCTCGCTGTTGATTTCGGCGTGGTTTGGCGAGTGGTTCATCAAGTATATGAAGCGGAAGAAAATCTCGGAAACGGCTCGCGACCACAAAATCGACCCGTTTGGCGAGAAGAAAATCGGCGTTCCGACGATGGGCGGCATCATCATTGCCGTGTCGATTCTCGTGCCGGTGCTGTTGCTCGGAAGAATGCGAAACATCTACCTGCTGCTGATGATTGTCACGACCATTTGGCTCGGTTTTCTGGGCTTTTTGGACGATTACATCAAGACTTTCCGCAAGCGCAAAGCCGGACTGAAAGGCAAGTGGAAGATTGTCGGACAGGTGTCGATTGGCTTTATCGTCGGAATGACGCTGTGGCTGAGTCCCGATGCGGTGCTTCACGAAAACATCACGACCGAGAAACAAGGCTCGGAAGTGGTGGTTACGCATAAGTCGGAGCCGGTGAAATCGCTGAAAACGACGATTCCGTTTGTGAAAAACCACAATCTGGGCTACGACGAAATGATGTCGTTTTTCGGCGAGAAGAAAAACGCTGCGGGCTGGATTCTCTTCGTGCTGATGACGATTCTCGTCGTCACGGCGGTGTCGAACGGAGCCAACCTCAACGACGGAATGGACGGTATGTGCGCAGGCAACTCGGCCATCATCGGCGTGGCGCTCGGCATCCTTGCCTACGTGTCGAGTCACATCGAAATGGCTTCCTATCTGAACATTATGTATATTCCTGGTAGTCAGGAACTTGTGGTGTTCCTTTGCGCCTTCGTCGGGGCGATGATCGGTTTCCTGTGGTACAACGCCTATCCCGCGCAAGTGTTTATGGGCGACACGGGTGCTCTGATGATTGGCGGCATTATCGGCGTCGGTGCCGTCATCATCCACAAGGAATTGCTGCTGCCGATTCTCTGCGGAATATTCTTCGTCGAGAGCCTCAGCGTCATCATCCAGACGCAGGTTTTCAAGTTCTACAAGCGGAGGGGAAAGCGCGTGCGCGTGTTCCGTGCGACGCCGATTCACGACAATTTCCGCAAGGAGGACAAAGACCTCGAAGACGACTGCCGCTATATTTTCAAAAGTTGGCCGCAGCGTCAGTTTATGGAGTCGAAAATCACCGTGCGCTTCTGGATTACGACGATTATTCTGGCTGCGCTGACAATTATAACTTTGAAGATTAGGTAAAGACTGAGCCCCCTAAAATAGGGGGTTGGGGGTCTTAAAAACAATTGAAAGAAATGAATAAAAATAATTATATACAAAGGGGTTACTCAGACCCCCAACCCCCTAACTTAGGGGGCTGTAAAATAGCCATCCTCGGAGCAGCCGAGAGTGGCGTGGGAGCCGCTGCATTGGCCAAGAAGCAAGGATTCGACGTGTTCGTTTCGGACAAGTCGAACATCAAGGATAAGTACAAGCAGATGCTCGACGAGCGCGGAATCGCGTGGGAAGAGGGTCGGCACACGGAGGAGCGTATTCTCTGCGCCGATGAAATCATCAAGAGTCCCGGCATTCCCGACACGGCACCCGTCGTGGCGAAGGCCATCGCGAAAAACATTCCCATCATCAGCGAAATCGAGTTTGCGGGTCGCTACACGCGCTCGAAAATGGTCTGCATCACGGGTTCCAACGGCAAAACGACCACGACGAGCCTCATCTATCACATTTTCCGCGAGGCAGGCTACGACGTCGGTCTGGCGGGCAACATCGGGCACTCGCTCGCGCTGCAAGTCGCCGAGGAGCCGCACGAATACTACGTGATTGAGCTGTCGTCGTTCCAACTCGACAATATGTACGACTTCCGCGCCAACATCGCCGTGCTGCTCAACATCACGCCCGACCATCTCGACCGCTACAACGAGATGCAGGACTACGTGGATGCGAAAATGCGCATTTTGCAGAACCAAACCGCCGACGATTCCTTCATCTACTGGGCCGACGACCCGATTATCAGCCGCGAGTTGAAGAAATACGACATCAAGGCCGTGCAGTGCCCGTTCTCGCTCATCAAAAAGAGCGGCTCGATCGGCTACATCGAGGAAGGCCAGTATCATTTGGAGTATCCCACGCCGTTCAATATGGAGCAAGAGGAACTTTCGCTCACGGGCACGCACAACATCTACAATTCGCTCGCGGCAGGCTTGGCCTCGAACATCGCAGGCATCAAAAAAGAAGTCATCCGCAAGTCGCTGGGCGATTTTCCGGGCGTGGAGCATCGGTTGGAAAAGGTTTGTCGCGTGCGTGGCGTGGAATATATCAACGACTCGAAGGCGACGAATGTCGATGCTTGCTGGTATGCGTTGGAAAGTATGAAAACGCCGACGATTCTCATCATCGGCGGACTCGACAAGGGCAACGACTACTCATCGATTATGCCGCTTGTGAAGGAGAAATGCGTCGGACTGGTCTATCTCGGTGCCGACAACACGAAACTGCACGAGAATTTCGACTCGCTGGACATTCCCGTCCGCGAAGTCCATTCGATGCCCGACTGCGTGGCTGCCTGCTACGAGATGGCGCGTCCGGGCGACACGGTGCTGCTCTCGCCCTGCTGTGCGTCGTTCGACCTGTTCAAGAATATGGAAGACCGAGGCGAGCAGTTTAAGAGTTTAGTTAAGAGTTTATAGTTCATAGTTCATAGTTTAGCGTGAATAACAAGACATTAAATAATATTTTCAAGGGCGACAAGGTCATCTGGATGGTCTTTTTCTTCCTGTGCCTCATCAGCGTTGTCGAGGTTTATTCGGCCTCGTCGCAACTGACGTACAAGGGTGGAAGCTATCTCGCGCCCGTGATGAAGCACGTCGGCATCCTGATTTTGGGCATTTTCTGTATGGTTGTGACGCTGAATGTCAAGTGCAAATATTTCAAGGTTGTTACGCCGTTCTTGCTCATTATTTCGATTGTTACGTTGCTGTGGGCTCTCTTCAGTGGCCAAGTGTACAACGAGGCTTCGCGATGGGTCGGCTTCGGATTTTTGAAGTTTCAGCCGTCGGAAATCGCGAAGGGAACGCTCGTTTTGGCGACGGCGCAGATTCTGAGCGCGATGCAGACCGAAAAAGGTGCCGACCGCCACGCTTTCGGCTATATCATTGCCGTCTGCGCATTCATCGTACCGCTGATTTTCGTCGAAAACTTCTCGACGGCTGCGCTGATTTGCGCCGTTGTGTTTATGATGATGATTCTGGGTCGCGTGCCGATGCAGCAACTCGGAAAATTGCTTGGCGTCGTGGTGCTGATTGGCGCTTTTATGGTTGCGCTGATTATGTTGGTCGGCCAGGAAGAGAAGAAGGTGAATCCCGATCAGACATTGGTGCAGCAGATTGACGAGAAAAAGAGCGACCAGACGCTCGTCGAGGAAATCAACGCGACAACGACGAACAAGGAAGAAGACAGTAAAGTTTCGAAGGTTTTCCACCGTTTCGGCACGTGGAAGGCGCGTATTATGTCGTTCTTCGACAACACGGAAGTGCCGCCAGAGAAATACGACCTCAACAAAGACGGTCAGGTGGGTCACGCGAACATCGCCATCGCGTCGTCGAATTTCGTGGGAAAAGGGCCCGGAAACAGCGTTCAGTGCGACTTCCTCTCGCAAGCGTTTTCCGACTTCATCTACGCGATTATCATCGAGGAAATGGGCATTTTTGGCGCGATTTTCGTGGCGATGCTCTACATCATTTTGCTGTTCCGCACGGGTCGCATCGCAAATCGTTGCGAAAACAATTTCCCGGCGTTTCTGGCAATGGGAATTGCCCTGTTGCTCATCACGCAGGCGTTGTTCAACATGTGCGTGGCCGTCGGACTGGCGCCCGTCACGGGTCAGCCGCTGCCGCTCATCAGCAAGGGCGGTACATCGACCATCATCAACTGCGTTTATATCGGTGTGATTCTGAGTATCAGCCGGTCGGCGAAAAGGGCTACGAGCCCCCTAAATTAGGGGGCTGGGGGTCTTAAATAAATAATTGGATAGAAATGGAGAAAAAAGATCATATAAAAAAGGGTCACTCAGACCCCCAACCCCCTAACTTAGGGGGCTTTGGAATCAGAGTCATCATCAGCGGAGGCGGAACGGGCGGCCACATTTTTCCGGCCATCTCGATTGCCAATGCCATCAGGGAGAAGCAACCTGAGGCCAAGATTCTGTTTGTCGGAGCCGAGGGACGAATGGAAATGCAGCGCGTTCCGGCTGCCGGTTACGACATCAAGGGACTGCCGATTTGCGGTTTCAACCGCGAGAATCTGCTGAAGAACATCGCGCTGCCCTACAAAATGTGGAAAAGCGACCGAATGGTGCGCAAAATCATCCGCGAATTCAAGCCCGACGTGGCTGTGGGCGTGGGTGGATATGCCAGTTATCCGACGCTGAAGGCGGCTGGGAGTATGGGGATTCCCTACTTGATTCAGGAACAAAATTCCTTTGCCGGAAAAACGAACATCATTCTGGGCAAGAAAGCCGAGAAAATCTGCGTGGCCTACGAGGGAATGGAGCGATTTTTCCCTGCCGACCGAATGATGATGACGGGAAATCCCGTGCGACAGGCGTTGTTGGAAACGACTGTCACGCGCGAGGAAGCCGTTGAATCCTTCGGATTCGACCCTCGGAAAAAGACGATTCTGCTCGTCGGCGGAAGCCTCGGCGCACGAACCATCAACGAGAGCGTGCTGCGGCATTTGGATCTCGTGGAGTCGAGCGAGGATGTGCAATTCATCTGGCAGACTGGAAAATACTACAGCGCACAAATCGCTGCCGAATTAGAACAGAAAAAACGACCCGAAAACCTAAAAATCACCGATTTCATCGGGGATATGGGTGTCGCTTACAAGGCTGCCGACCTCGTCATCAGCCGTGCTGGAGCGAGCAGTATTTCGGAGTTTTGCCTCATCGAAAAAGCTGTGATTCTCGTGCCGAGTCCCAACGTGGCAGAAGACCATCAGACGAAAAACGCCTTGGCTCTCGCCGACAAGGATGCTGCCCTCTACGTGAAGGACGCGGAAGCCGCCGACACGCTGTTGGAACTCGCCGTCAAAACCGTTCACGACGAGGAAAAACTGCGCTCGTTGCGCGAAAACGTGCTGAAACTCGCCCTGCCCGACTCGGCGAATATCATTGCGGAGGAAGTGATTAAGTTAAAAATTAAAAGTTAAAAGTTAAAAGTTAAAAATTAAAAGTTTCGCTCGAAAAAATATCAATGGAAGAAAAAATTAACATAAAAATAGGTCACTCAGCCCCCCAACCCCCTAACTTAGGGGGCTTGAGATCCGTCTATTTCATCGGTGCCGGAGGCATCGGGATGAGTGCCATTGCCCGCTATTTTATGAGTCGCGGCTTGGTGGTGGCCGGCTACGACAAAACGCCGTCGGAACTGACCCACAGACTCGAACAAGAGGGAATGTTGCTGCACTACGACGAGGACATTCAGAAAATTCCGCAGGCTTGCAAAAAGCCCGAACAGACACTGGTGATTTACACGCCTGCCGTGCCTGCCGACCACAAGGAATTCGTGTGGTTCCGCGAAAACGGTTTTGAGATTCAGAAACGCGCGCAGGTGCTCGGCACGCTCACGCGCACCCACAAGGGACTTTGCGTCGCCGGAACGCACGGAAAAACCTCGACTTCGAGTATGTGCGCCCACATTCTGCACCAGAGCCACGTGGAATGTAACGCCTTCCTCGGCGGCATCACGAAAAACTACGGCACGAACTATCTTCTGTCCGAGAAAAGCGACTTCGTGGTCATCGAGGCCGACGAATTCGACCGCTCGTTCCACTGGCTGCGCCCTTGGATGAGCGTCATCACGTCTGCCGACCCCGACCATCTCGACATCTACGGCACGGAAACGGCCTACGTCGAGGCTTTCCGCCACTATACGACGCTGATTCAGCCCGGCGGTGCGCTGATTATTCGCAAAGGAATCGCCGTGCAGCCCGATGTGCAAGAAGGAGTCCGCGTCTATGATTACGGTCTGAACGAGGGCGATTTCCACGCCGAAAACATCAAAATTGGTGACGGAGAGATCGTTTTCGACTTCGTTTCGCCGGTGGAAAACGTGAAAAACGTGAAACTCGGCCTGCCGATTCCCATCAACATCGAAAACGGCGTGGCAGCGATGGCAATGGCGCAACTCAACGGTTGTTCGCCTGAGGAATTGCGCTTCGGAATGGCCACTTGGCAGGGCGTGGACCGTCGTTTCGACTTCCGTCTGAAGGACGAGCGTCACGTGCTGATTTCCGACTACGCCCACCATCCGAAGGAAATTCTCGAAAGTGCGCGGAGCATCCGCCAAATCTACCAAAATCGGAAGATTACCGTGATTTTCCAGCCGCACCTCTACACGCGGACGCGCGATTTCTATCGCGAATTTGCCGACGCGCTCAGTTTGCTCGACGAAGTCATCCTCTGCGACATCTATCCCGCCCGCGAGGAGCCAATCGAGGGCGTGACGAGCCGCCTCATCTACGACCATCTGCGCGAGGGAGTCGAAAAAAGTCTGGTGAGCCTCGACGGAGTGCTGCCGATGGTGAAAAGCCGCGATTTCGACGTGCTTGTCATCCTCGGAGCAGGCGATTTGGACAATCTGGTGCCGGAGATTTGCGATTTACTAAGTGATAAGTGATGAGTGATAAGTGATAAATAAATGAAAATAATACCGAAAATAAACTGGAAAAAGGCACTGACCATCGTGCTCGACATCGCGTTGGCAGGCTATTTGGTCGTTGCGGTCACGGCTTTCAACAAGCCCGACGAAACGGCGAAAGTCTGCACGAAAGTCGTCATCAATGTCGCCGACGAAACCACCAACGGATTCATCAAGTCGGACGAGATTAAAAAGCGGCTGCAAGCCCTCAAGCTGCATCCGCTCGGAAAGCCGATGCGCTATGTCGATGCACGGAAAATCGAGGAGTCGCTGAAAGCCAGTCCCTTCGTCCAGACCGCCGAGTGCTTCAAGACGCAGGAAGGCCACGTGAACATCACGATCACGCAGCGCACGCCGCTCGTCAGAATCAAGGCCAAGAACGGCGACGACTACTATCTCGACGACAACAACAGCATTATGCCCAACTCGCACTACACCAGCGACCTCATCATCGCAACGGGCAACATCAGCCGAACCTTCGCCACGACCTACATTTCGCCGCTGAGCAAGGCGATTATGGACAACGAACTCTGGAAAAACCAGATTGAGCAGATCAACGTGCTCGACAATCTCGGCATCGAACTTATCCCGCGCGTGGGCGAACATATTATATACATCGGACACCTGCCCGTCGAGAAGCAGAAGGAAAAACTGGGCAAGAAAGTCGGCGAATACGCGATGAAAAAGCTCGAAACACTCGAAAAATTCTACAAATACGGTCTTTCGCAGGCCGGATGGAACAAATACAAGTACATCAACCTCGAATTCGACAACCAAATCATCTGCAAGCGGAGAGAAAACGTAAAATTATAAAATATATACCATTATGCCAAAAGAATTTATTGTAGCAATTGAGCTCGGTTCATCGAAGATAATCGGCATTGCAGGAAAGAAGAACCTCGACGGGAGCATCTCGATCCTCGCTCTCGTTCAGGAAGATTCTGCGTCGTGTATTCGCAAGGGCGTGGTCTATAACATCGACAAGACCGTCATGTGCGTGACCAACATCGTCAAGAAACTGGAAACGACGCTCAAGTCGAAAATCGCCCAAGTCTATGTGGGCGTGGGCGGCCAGAGCATTCGGAGCGTGAAGAACGTGATTCTCAAGGAGATGGACGGTCAGACAATCGTCACGCAGGAGATGGTGAACGAGTTGATGGACCAGAACCGCAACATGTCGTATCCCGAACAGGAGATTCTCGACGCTGCCACGCAGGAGTACAAGGTCGATCAGCAGTATCAACTCGACCCCGTCGGCATCCAGTGTTCGCGACTTGAGGGAAATTTCCTGAACATCCTCTGGCGGAAGCAGTTCTACCGCAATCTGAACAAGTGTTTCGAGCAGGCCGGCATCGCCATCGCCGAGATGTATCTTGCACCGCTCGCCATGGCCGACAGCGTGCTCACCGAGACCGAAAAACGCTCAGGCTGCGTGCTCGTGGACCTCGGAGCCGACACGACCACCGTCAGCGTCTATTTCAAGAACATTCTGCGCCATTTGGCCGTGATTCCGCTCGGCGGCAACAACATCACGAAAGACATCGCAACCTTGCAAATGGAGGAGTCCGACGCCGAGCGAATGAAACTCAAGAACGCCAGTGCCTACACCGACAACAGCGACATCGACAGTTCGCTCTCGCTGCCCATCGACCAAGACCGAGGCATCGCAAGCCGCGACTTCATCAACATTGTTGAGGGGCGTGTCGAGGAAATCATCGAGAATGCGTGGTTCCAAGTGCCCAACGAGTACATCGACAAGTTGCTCGGCGGCATCATCCTCACGGGTGGCGGCGCGAACATGAAGAACATCGAGCGGGCGTTTCGCAACCATACGCACGTCGAGAAAATTCGCGTGGCGAAGTTCGTGACGACCACCATCAACTCGAATCTGCCCGAAATCACGGCTCACAACGGTCGTTTGAACACGATTCTCGGCATTCTCGAAAAGGGCGACATGAACTGCGCAGGCGAGGAAATCACCGGCGACCTCTTCGACCTCGAAGAAAATCTGGAGAACAGCCAAGCGCGAGTAGTTCGGCAGCCCAATGAAATCGCCGGAAAAGGCATTGTGCAGACCGAGGAAGAGAAAAAACTGGCCGAGGAAGAGGCTCGTCGCCGTCGCGAAGAGGAAGAAGAAGCCGAGCGTCAGCGACTGGCCGAGGAAGAGGCCGAAGCCAAGCGAATCAAGCGCGAGAACAGTTGGTTCAATCGCTCGAAACGAAATCTTAAAGAGTTTTTTGACAACATCATCAAAGAAGAAGCTGAATAACGATGACATTCGCGATATATCATTCATTCTTAATTCTTAATTCTTATTTCTTAATTTTTAATTCAAAAGATCATGTTAGACTTCATCGACAATATTCCCGTCAGTCAGGGAAACGAATTTGAAACGCCGCCCGTCAAGCCCAGTATTCTTGACTTCGGCGAGCCCGAGAAAGAAAACAGCATCATCAAAGTCATCGGCGTAGGCGGAGGTGGCGGAAATGCCGTCAATCACATGTATCGCGAGGGCATCCACGATGTTTCCTTCGTGCTTTGCAACACCGACAGCCAAGCCCTCAACGACTCGCCCGTGCCCGTGCATCTGCAATTGGGCAAGGAAGGTCTGGGAGCCGGCAACAAACCCGAAAAAGCCCGCGAAGCCGCCATGGAAAGCATCGAAGACATCCGCGCCATGCTCTCCGACGGCACGAAAATGGCCTTCATCACCGCCGGCATGGGCGGTGGAACGGGAACGGGCGCAGCACCTGTCATCGCCGAGATTTCCAAGGAACTCGAAATCCTCACCGTCGGCATCGTGACGATTCCCTTCCGCTTCGAAGGCGCACGGAAAATCGACCAAGCCCTCGACGGCGTGGAGGAAATGGCGAAGCACGTCGATGCGCTGCTCGTCATCAACAACGAGCGACTGCGCGAAATCTATCCCGACATGGCCGTGCTCGACGCCTTTGCGAAGGCCGACGACACGCTCAGCGTCGCCGCCAAGTCGATTGCCGAGATCATCACCGTTCACGGCATCATGAACCTCGACTTCAACGATGTGAAAACCGTGTTGAAGGACGGTGGCGTCGCCATCATGTCCACAGGCTACGGCGAGGGCGAAGGCCGCGTGAAGAAAGCCATCGACGACGCGCTCAACTCGCCGCTGCTCAACAACAAAGACGTGTTCAACTCGAAGAAAATCCTGCTGTCGATCACCTTCGCCAGCGAACAGGAGAATCCCGGCCTGACGATGGACGAAATGAACGACGTGAACGACTTCATGCTGAAGTTCGGCGAAGATTTCGAGTTGAAATGGGGTCTCGCCGTCGATAAGAGCCTCGGCGACAAGGTGAAAGTGACGATTCTCGCCACCGGATTCGGCATCGAGGATGTCGATGGCATGGGCGGACACCTGAAGAAACACACGGAAGAGGAAGCCAACCGAATCGCCATGGAAGCGGAGGAACGCGCCGAGCGCGAGGAGCGTCGCGGACGGTTCTACGGCAAGGACGGCAACAACACGCAGTACAAGCGTCGTCCGCACATCTTCCTGTTCCGTCCCGAAGATCTCGACAACGAGGACATCATCATCGCCGTCGAGAACACGCCGACCTGCAAGCGCACGCGGCAGCAACTCGAAGACATGCGCAACCAGACCGCAGGCAAGCCCGTGGAGAAGCGCGAGGAAGCCGAGGCCGTGCAGGGCATGATTTCGTTTGCATGAATATCATTTTCTCAAATCAAAAATAGTGGACGCGCCTGCCCCCTTCGTCAAAAAACATCAAAAATGGGCAGGCGCAGGAGTCAAAAGAGAAAAAAAACGGCAAAAAACTTGTGGGATACAGAAAAATGTTGTAATTTTGCAGCGTTCAGTGGAATGAGGGGCTCGAAAAGGGCTCCTCATTCGGTTTATAACAAACGAAAATTGGAATATGATTGACAAGAATGTCGTAAAGGAAATTGTGGGACAATGGCTCGTCGGAAAGGAATACTTTCTGGTGGATGTCGAAGTGAGTAACGATGACCGCATCGTCGTGGAAATCGACCATGCCGACGGTGTCTGGATCGATGACTGCGTGGAACTCAGCAAGTTCGTTGAGGAACACCTGAGCCGCGACGAGCAGGACTACGAGTTGGAAGTCGGCTCGGCTGGTTTGGGTCAGCCCTTCAAGGTGGCGCAGCAGTATGTGAACCACGTCGGAAAAGAAGTGGAAGTGCTCGGCAGCGACGGCAAAAAGACGCAAGGCATCCTCAGCGCGGTCGATGAGCCGAAATTCACCGTCACCACGCAGGAAAAAGTGCGCGTCGAGGGCAAGAAACGCCCCGTTGTGCAGGAGGTGGAGCACACTTTCGATATGAACGAAGTGAAATACTGCAAATACCTCTTCAACGTCTGAAAAAGAATCAAAATCAAACAATAAAAAATAAAAATAATGGCAACAAGAAAAGGACAAGGAATCAGTATGATCGAGACCTTCAAAGAGTTCAAAGACACGAAGAACATCGATCGAACAACCTTAGTGAGCGTGTTGGAAGAAAGCTTCCGCAACGTTTTGGCGAAGATTTTTGGCTCGGACAAGAACTTCGACGTCATCGTGAACCCCGACAAGGGCGACTTTGAAATCTACCGCAACCGCATCGTCGTGCCCGACGGTGAAGTTTCGGACCAGAACAAGGAAATCGCGCTGTCGGAAGCACAGAAAATCGAACCCGACTACGAGGAGGGTGAGGAAGTTTCGGAACCCGTCGATTTCGCGAAATTCGGTCGTCGCGCCATCCTGAACCTGCGCCAGACGCTGGCCTCGAAGATTCTGGAACTGGAGCACGACACGCTTTACAACAAGTACAAAGACCGCGTCGGACAAATCGTTTCCTGCGAGGTCTATCAGATGTGGAAGCGCGAGATTCTGCTCATCGACGACGAGGGCAACGAACTCATTCTGCAAAAGCAGGAGCAGATTCCCAACGACCAGTATCGCAAGGGTGAAACCATCCGTGCCGTCATCCATCAGGTGACGAACGAGAACAACAATCCGAAAATCTACCTGTCGCGCACGAGCCCCATTTTCCTGCAAAGACTGCTCGAAGCCGAGGTTCCCGAAATCAACGACGGCCTCATCGCCATCAAGAAGATTGCGCGTATGCCCGGCGAGCGTGCGAAAATCGCCGTCGAGAGCTACGACGACCGCATCGATCCCGTCGGCGCCTGCGTCGGCGTGAAGGGTAGCCGCGTCCACGGCATCGTCCGCGAGATGAACAACGAGAACATCGACGTCATCAACTACACGACGAACATCAAACTCTTCATCCAGCGTGCGCTCAGTCCGGCGAAGGTGTCGAGCATCATCATCGACGAGGAGAACCACAAGGCCGAAGTCTATCTGAAGCCCGAGGAAGTGAGCCTCGCCATCGGTCGCAACGGTCTGAACATCAAACTGGCCTCGATGCTAACGGAATACACCATCGACGTGTTCCGCGAAGTGGGCGAAAGCGAAGCCGACGAAGACATCTACCTCGACGAATTTGCCGACGAAATCGACCAGTGGATCATCGATGCCATCAAAGCCATCGGACTCGACACGGCGAAGGCCGTCATCAATGCGCCGAGGGAAATGCTCATCGAGAAGGCCGACCTCGAGGAAGAAACCGTCGATCACCTGCTCGAAGTCTTGAAGGCCGAGTTCGAATCGGAACCCGAAAAGGAAACTGAATAAAAATATAATTCCGAAAATTGTCAAATAGTAAATTGTCAAATAGTTAATTAGATAGATGAGCATCAGATTAAACAAAGCAATACGAGAAGTCAATGTCGGACTTCAGACGGCTGTCGAATTCCTTGAAAAGCGACCTGAACTCGGCGAAGTGAAAGCCGAACCGAGTTTCAAACTCAGCGATGAGCAATATCAGGCGCTTATCGAGGCGTTCCGTCAGGACAAGGAAGTGCGCTCGCAGGCCGACAAGATTTTCCAGAAGAAGCCGAAAGAAGCCCCTGCCAAAAAGCCTGAAGCTCAACGGGCGGAAGACTTGCTGCCGTCGGCGAAGAAGCAGTCGCAATCCTTCAAACCCTTGGGCAAAATCGACCTCAAAGAAATCGACAAGAAACCTGAGGAAGCGAAGCCTGTGGCCAAGGAAAAACCTGTCGAAAAGCAGCCTGAAAAGCCTGTTGTGAAAGAAGTTCCGACGGCAAAGAAAGCCGAAAAACCGGTTGAAAAGAAGCCCGAAAAGCCTGCGGAGAAAAAACAGGAAAAACCTGCGGAGAAAAAGGGCGAAAAACCTGCGGAGAAAAAGCCTGTCGAGAAAAAACAGGAAAAACCCGTTGAGAAACCCGTTGAGAAGAAACAGGAAAAGCCCGAGGAAAAGAAGCCCGAGGCGAAGCAGGAACCCAAGGTTTTCCAACTCAAGAGCGACAAAAAACTCAAAAACGCGCCGCAGTTGAAGATTCAGGGTAAAATCGACCTCGATTCGCTCAACCAAAGCACTCGTCCGAAGAAGAAAACGAAGGAGGAGAAGCGCAAGGAACGCGAGGAAAAAGCCGCTCAGGAGCGCGAGAAAAAGCGCGAGCGGAAGAAGCGCGTGCGCATCGGCAAGGAGCGCGTCGATATCAACGCGGCGGAAAATCAAGTTCCGCCGACAAGCCCGACTGCCGACCAAAACGGTAAGAAGAGCGGCAAGAAGAAGAAAAATCGCGGTCGCAACCAGAAACCGCTTGAGGTGAACGAGGAAGATGTGGCTCGTCAGGTGAAGGAAACGCTCGCCCGACTGATGTCGAAAGGTCAGAACAAGAAGGGCGCGAAATACCGCAAGGAGAAGCGCGAGGCCGTGCAAGAGCGACTCCACGAGGAGCAGAGCGCAGAGCAGGCACAGAGCAAGGTGCTGAAACTGACGGAATTCGTAACCGTCAGCGAACTCGCCTCGATGATGAACCTCTCGCCGATGCAAATCATCTCGACGCTGATGTCGGTCGGCATTATGATGTCGATCAACCAGCGTATGGATGCCGAAACCATCAACCTCGTCGCCGACGAGTTCGGCTTCAAGACCGAATACGTTTCTGCCGAGGTGCAGGAAGCCGTCAGCGAAGAGGAGGACAAGGCCGAAGACCTCATCAGTCGCTCGCCGATTGTCACGGTGATGGGTCACGTCGATCACGGTAAGACCTCGCTGCTCGACTACATCCGCAAGACCAACGTGATTGCGGGCGAGGCCGGCGGAATCACGCAGCACATCGGTGCCTACAACGTGAAACTCGAAGATGGTCGCCGCATCACCTTCCTCGACACGCCCGGCCACGAAGCATTCACGGCCATGCGTGCGCGTGGTACGCAGGTGACGGACATCGCCATCATCATCATCGCAGCCGACGACTCGGTGATGCCGACCACGAAGGAAGCCATCGCCCACGCGCAGGCTGCCAACGTGCCGATGGTGTTTGCCATCAACAAAATCGACAAGCCGGGAGCCAATCCCGACAAGATTCGCGAAGACCTCTCGCACATGAATCTGCTCGTCGAGGAATGGGGCGGAAAATACCAGTCGCAGGAAATTTCGGCGAAAAAAGGCATGGGCGTACAGGAATTGCTCGAAAAAGTGCTGCTCGAGGCCGAAATGCTCGAACTGAAGGCCAATCCGAACCGCAAGGCGACGGGAAGCATCATCGAATCGTCGTTGGACAAGGGTCGCGGCTATGTTTCGACCGTGCTCGTGTCGAACGGAACGCTGAAAGTCGGCGACAATGTCATTGCCGGAACCGCCTACGGACGCATCAAGGCGATGTTCAACGAGCGCAACCAACGCATCACCGAGGCCAAGCCCGCCGAGCCGTGCATCATTCTGGGTTTGAATGGCGCACCGACCGCCGGCGACACCTTCCACGTGCTCGAAACCGAGCAGGAAGCCCGCGACATCGCCAACAAACGACTGCAATTGCAGCGCGAACAAGGTCTGCGCACGCAGAAGAAGTTCACGCTCGACGATATTTCCCATCGCATCGCACTCGGCGAGTTCCACGAACTCAACATCATCGTCAAGGGCGACACCGACGGATCGATCGAGGCACTCAGCGACTCGTTCCTCAAACTTTCGACCGAGAAAGTTCAGGTCAATGTCATCAACAAGGCCGTCGGTCAGATTTCCGAGAACGACGTGATGCTCGCCTCGGCTTCCGATGCCATTATCGTCGGCTTCCAAGTGCGCCCCAGCATCGAGGCTCGCAAGGCTGCCGACCGCGAGGGCGTGGACATCAACACCTACTCGATCATCTACGATGCCATCGACGACATCAAGGCCACGATGGTCGGAATGCTCGACAAGGTCATCAAGGAGCAGATCACAGGTCAGATCGAGGTGAAGCAAGTATTCAAGATTTCGAAGGTCGGCACGGTGGCCGGCGGACTCGTCACCGAGGGCAAGGTCCACAACAAGGACAAGGCTCGCGTCGTGCGCGAGGGCATCGTCATCCACACCGCGCCCATCGATGCGCTCAAGCGCTACAAGGACGACGTCAAGGAAGTGGCTACGGGTCTGGAATGTGGACTCTCGCTCGTCAATTTCAACGACATCCAAGAAGGCGACATCATCGAAACCTTCACTGAAATCGAGGTGCAGCAGAAACTGTAATGAGCAAAAAACGAAAATACAGCTCCTTTGCCAAACGACTGACGAAATGGCTCGTACTCGCGCTGTTCGTCATCTTGGGCTTCGCGGCCTTCCTGATTTTCTCGCTGGCCTCATCCTTTGTCTATGAGGAAGAAGGAATGCGACACGAAATCCTTCTGAACGAAGCCGTCGAGAAAGTCAGGCAGGTGCTTTCCGATGTTTATGTCGGAACGGTCAATCATGTGCCCGACATCGAGGAAAACCTCGACCGACCCGACTTTCTGTTCGACAAGATGGAGGAAATCGTCAGTCTCAACTCGCGAATCCGCAGCATCGGACTGTGTTTCGTAGCCGACTATTATCCGCAGAAAGGCCGTTGGTTCTGTCCCTACGCCGTGCGGCTCGAAGACGGAAAAATCGAGAAAAAGAACGTCGGCGACGCCCAATACGACTATCTGACTTCCGAATGGTTCGTTGAAGCCTTGAAAGCCGATTCGAGCTATTGGTCGAAGCCTTTCTTCGAGGGCAACGACACCATCACGCCGCTCGTTTCCTACTTGATTCCCATCCACGACAAACAAGGTCGCACGGTGGGCATTTTGGGTGCCGACGTGTCGCTCGAATGGATGAAGGAGAAGTTGAAAGAAAAAGACCAGAAAATCAACGATAAGCAATGGGTCAAAATCGAGAACGATAAGGGAAAAGGCTACAAACGACGGCCCTACAGTTTCATCATCACAAGCGACGGAACATTTCTCGTGCATCCCGAGGAGAATCGCATTCTCCGAAAGAACTTCCAGATGTTGGTCGATGCGGATTCCGACACGATTACCAACTATGTCGGACGACAGATGATGGCTGGAAAACGAGGCTATTTCGGCAAAGAACCCGACGATTTTGCCGAGTCGTTCGACTTCGACGGCGTCAGTTCCTATGTTTTCTACTCGCCCGTGAAACACACCGACTGGTCGATGGCACTCGTCGTTCCGGCAATCAACTTCGACGTCATTGCCTACACGGTCGGAGGAATCATGGCATTTTTCGTGATTCTCGCCCTGTTGGTGGCCTATTTGGTCAGCCGGAGGACGATTCGAAGCGCCACCAAGCCGCTGAACCAACTCGCAGCCTCCGCCGACGAAGTGGCGAAGGGAAATTTCAATGCGACACTGCCCGAAATCAAGCACAAAGACGAGATTCGACAACTGCGCGACTCGTTTGAGCAGATGCAGAACTCGCTCACCCAATACATCGCGGAACTCAAAGAGACAACCGCCGAGAAAGCCTCCATCGAAAACGAACTTCGCGTGGCCCACGACATCCAAATGTCGATGCTGCCCAAGACGTTTCCGCCCTTCCCCGAGCGCAACGACATCGACCTTGCCGCCTCGCTGACGCCTGCGAAAGATGTCGGCGGCGACTTGTTCGACTTCTTCATCCGCGACAATCGGCTGTTTTTCTGCATCGGCGACGTGTCGGGCAAGGGAATTCCCGCCTCACTGTTGATGGCGGTGACGCGCTCGCTGTTCCGCAACGTCGCAGCCCACGTGCTCGAACCGAATCTGATTGTCGCCACGCTGAACAAGGCGATTGTTGAAAACAACGAAAAAAACATGTTCGTAACCGTGTTCGTAGGCGTGCTCGACTTAGCGACGGGCGAACTGCTCTACTGCAACGCCGGCCACAATTCGCCGTTGCTCATCGGCGACGGCGTCGGCTTCCTACCCTGCGACCCGAACCTGCCCATCGGCGTGATTTCGGGCTATGGTTTTTCGTTGCAGCAGACCACGCTCCAACCGCAAACCACCATTTTCCTCTATACCGACGGACTGAACGAGGCGGAAAACATCCGTCACGCGCTTTTCGGCGACAATCGGGTGCTCGAAGTTGCCCAAACGCTGTTGGACGAGGACAAAAACCAAGTCGAAACCATCGTCAAGGAAATGGCCGAGGCCGTCCACGCTTTCGTGGGCGAAGCCGAACCAAGCGACGACCTGACGATGTTAGCGGTGCAGTTTTTGGGGGAAGGGAAGTGAACTATCAAAAAATCGGGAATTGCCGTTTGGCAGTTCCCGATTTTTTTTAGGAGTTAAGGAGTAAAGGAGTTCTGGAGTTACAGACAAATGCATTTCTCACTTCACGCTTCACACTCCACACTCCACTCTCCACTCTTCACGACATCATTTGACAACGACCTTCTTTCCATTCTTGATGAAGATGCCGTGACGGGCCGTATTCACACGCTGACCTTGCAAGTTATAGACAGGCTCGCCGTCGCTGGTCAAGTCCGTTTCAACCGTGCCGATGCCAGTCGGGTCGGTGCCTTCATACAAATCGCTGTTCGCATCCATCACCGTCCAGCCCTTGCCACGAGCCGTAGCCACCTGCGGTTTCGTCATCGCGTTGCCTTCGTTTTTGTCGGAAGGATCAACGGCATAGAATTTACCGTTGGTCGTCGTCGGAAGTCCCTCTACGAGTGCCTTCATCGCAAATTCATCGAGTTTGTTCGAATAGCACGACAGCACGCTCAACTCCTTATTCTGCGACACATCGAGCGAGGTCAGAAGGTTGCGGGCACATTCCAGCATCGTCAGTTCCTTGTTCTTCGACACATCGAGCGAAGTCAGTTGGTTGTCGCTGCAATTCAGCACATTCAGTTTCGGCAGACCCGTCACGTCGAGTTCCGTCAGCACGTTGTCCGAGCAAGACAAATATTCCAAATCGGCGAAGAACTCGATGCCCTTCAGGTCAGCGATGCCTTGGTTATTGACATTCAGCGACGTCACTGCGGCAATTTCCTCGTCGCTCAGGAATCCGCTGCCGTTGGTGTCGAGATTCTCCTTGACAAACTCGCGGAAATTCGGGTCGGGGAAGTTCTCCTCGTTGATTTCGATGCCTTCTTCCTCCGTGATTGGCGGAACAGGCACGGTCTTGGTCTGCGTGGTGAAGCCATCCTTAGTGAACGTGGCGGTGTAGGTCATTTCGCCTTCCTCGGTAGTGGTCGGTTCCTTGGTTACTTTAGAAGTAGTTTCCACGGTTTCCGAATCCACGTGGCTCGGGTCGCGCAGACAACTGCGAGAAGCCGTCACCGCGCTGTTGTCGTCGGTCCATTCGTAGCTTGCCTCGCCCCAGTTGTGGCCGAGGGGGTCGGTATAGATTTTTTCTCGGGAAATTTCCTCGCCGCAAACAGAACAGTAAACCACCCAGTCATACGAGCCCTGCTCCTCACAAGTCGGATCAATGGCATTTTCCATGACACCATCTGCCGCCGTATGGCCGTCTGCACAAGCATCTGCTTCCGTCACCAACTTCACATAAGGCTTGGACATGAAATATCCTTCGTACTCTGATACATTCGTGAGTTCTTCCACTTCTTCTGTCGAATTGGCATCATCACCTTCCAAAATCGTAATGTTCTCGCCAATCAGCGTCGGACTATTTCCACTGCTTTGCATCTTCGCCAGTCCCTGCTGTTCTTGGAAATTCGGGGCTCTGTCGGAGTTGATGTTCGGGTACAGATAAATGGCACGATTAGAACCGCTGCCGCCTGAAGTCATGATTTCAAGCGTGGAATTGTTTTGAAGGGTCAAATTCCATCCCATATATCCAAAAGTGTGAACATAATCTTTCGTAACATTCCTAAGAACTGCATCGACTTTCACCGAAGCGTTGTCAAGCGTAAGGCTTGAGCAATAAACAGCTTCGTAACCAGTAGTCCACGAAGTTCCTCCCCCGGGTTCTTGATTGACCTTAAATTTTTCGTCCAATGTCACATTCACCGTGGCATCATTCTGAATCAACACATCTCCATTGATGCTCAATACTTCCTTCTTTGCATTCAGATTCAAGACTCCGGCACCTTGGATAGTCAGACTCGTTTCACCATCATCCGTCTGAGCGATACAGCTTTCCACCCCATTCTCACCGGCGATTCCGACAGTGTTGGTCGAACCATCAGCCAATTCGATGGTCAGGTCGCCCACAAATCCGATGGGAAGAACATTTTCGTCAGATGTAATCGTCGCGTTGTTCAGCGTCAGCGTCTGTGTTTCAGCGTCGTAGCTCACCGTTCCGTCGTCAAAAACGTCGCTTGCATTCTTACTCGTCACCTGCGTCCCTGCAACCCAGACATTGTAGAGAGTGGGGTCTTCATTGCCACTGCCGACATCGCCAACATCCAGAATCGTCTTGGTCGATAGCGTAATGTCATCGACATTGAGGATGAACTGATCAGTGCAATCGAAATGACGGATGGCTACATAGCCTTCCTGATTAGCGTAAGCACTCAAATCAACGGTGTAAAGATACCAGTTTCCCTGTGTTTTCATCGGAGCTTTGGCCGATGACTTTCCGAGAGCAGGAGCCATTTTCTTGCCATAAGCCGGTGCAGCCGTCATGGTCCATTCCTGAACCGTCGTAAAGTCCGATGCCGAAGTGTTTCCCGTTGTCGAAACGCATACGCCGAAATGTTCTGCGGCATAACTTGCATCCTGCGCTGAGGCGTAGAAGGAGATGTGTCCGCCGAGTTTGATTTTCGGAGAAACGAGGAAGTTGTTCGGGGTAAGGGCATTGCCTGTTGCATTGGAATAGGATCCCGAAACGACAAAGCCTTCTGACGAGCCGTGGCCTGTTCCCGAAAGAGTTGCGCTTGTATTGTGGTAAACACCCGGAGAATTCTTTGTAAGCACCCAGTCGTAGCCGTCACCGTCGGCATCGATAGTCGTCCAGCCTTGCAGGTCGTCGCCGTCAAAATTGAAGAGGTACTCCTGCGGCTCGTCGGTTTCGCCACCGGCATAGTCTGCCAGTTTGTCAATCGTCGAATACTCGACTTCGTAAACTTGGTTCTGACTGAATTGATTTACTTGATATTCGTCTTTGATGACTATCAGCAAATCGTTCTCTTGTCCTTCTTCCAACTCCACATTCACATTCTCCGTTTGGGTTTTGACATTGTCCCAATTGTTTTCCGCATTTGCGTCCAATTTGCAGAAGATGAGCGTTGAACGCTCGTTTTCCACCTCTATTTTATAACAAGGCGGATACACTTCGTCTTTCTGCATATCGGTGAAAATCGTTGTCGGACTCCAACCGTATGCAGCGACTTTACATCCGGTCAGATCGCCCCAACCTTTCGCATAGACGTAAATCGTCTTGGTGCTGTTTTCTGCTCCCTCCTTAACAAATTTAAACATGTAGCCGCCATTGGTGCAGCCATGTGCATCTAAGCCACTATCGTCGCCCTCATGAGGAATATACGTATAGCCATCTTCCTCCGTTCCGTCACCTGCCGGTCGGAAATAGATCGTATAAACTCCGTCTTCATTCACCTTTTGGTTATTTTCCATACCATCAGGATACCAAGAGCCTATTGATTCTCCATATTTATTAGACATTACGGCTTTTACCAAATCACTCGTCTTGAGCGACACTCCTTCGATTTTGTAAAGGCCTTCCTCTACTTCGACGAGTTCGTAATCGGCATTCAGCCCCCAACTGGCTATCGTACCTGTAAGGTAATAAGTGTTGCCTTTGACAGCCGCTCTTGCTCCCGCGACTATCGTCACGAGTAGCAATAAAATTGTAATTAACTTTTTCATAATCATTACTTTTTTAAATGTGAGACATAAATTGAATAAATTTTGCCCCAAAAGTAAGGATAAATGAGGGTAAAATGACTTGCAATTTGCAAAAAAGACTTGCAATTTGCAATTCGTCAGTCGTTTTTAGTGGATTTTGCCTGTTTTCGTGAATATTTATCCATTTCTCACCTGATTCCTCGTCATCCATTCCTTGGGCGTCATGCCCGTGTGGGTCTTAAAGGCTCTGAAAAAGGTGGATTCGGTGGAAAATCCAGACTCCAAATACAAGATGGAGATTTTCATATCGGGCTGTTCGCGCAGCAACTGCTGTGCGTAGGCGACGCGATGGCGATTGATGAAGTGGGAGAAGGTGCAGCCTTCCTGCGTGTTGATGCAGTCGGAAACGTAGTTGCGATGGAGTCCGAACTTGTCGGCGACATCTTTTTCCTTCAATTCGCTGTCTAAAAACAGTTTTTCTTCTTCCATCAGGCGGCGAATTTGGGGCATCAGCGTTTCGTGGTGCTCGTCGGAGAAGGCGATTCCTTCATTTTCGGCGGTTTCATCGGAATTTTTCACCCTTGCCGACGACTTTCTGCGCCACCACCAGAACGCGCCGACCAACAAGGCCAGAACGGGAATCGCCCAAAGCCAACGCCACGCCGACGCTCCCGACGCTGCGGCAGGCTCCCGACCGACGCGCAACAGCCAGACGCTTGAGTAGGGCTTGAAATTGCTGTCGGTCACGCCACCTGCCAAAAGCAGGTTTCCCTCGGCTGTGAGCACGGGTTTCGCCATGGGCACGTCTTCCTTCGGGTCGGAATAATAGAGCGTCAGCGGAGCCGGATTCTGTTCGTAGTCGATGGCGAGGACATAGTAGCGATGGTCGTCGTCGCCGAAGCCGACAAAATAAGCCCGATGCGCCTCGCGGTCGGCAACGATGTAGGAAAAATAGTGGATTCGGCTCCATTGGCTCTTCATCGGAACGGGGCAGGCGGTGGGCAGCAGCGAGAATTTTTCGCCCTCGACCTTGAGGATGGCAACTTGTCCGTCTGGATTGAAGGCGGCAAGCAGATAGGCGTAGTTTTCCGCCTCTTCGTCGCCGATGAAACAGTCGTCGCTGTGGGACATCGTCTGGTCGTAGTGGGGTTTCCACGTGTCGAACAGCGGCTCCGTGAAGGCTTCGCCCTGCAATCGGTCGATGAGGATGGTGTCGAAGGTTTTTCCGTGGTTGTCGCACGTGCTGAAAATCATCAGATTGTCCTTGCTCGTGCGTAATATATAAGGTAGGGAACGATTCTGCGACACTTTTTTCACCGTGAGAAAGTTCAGTTCGCCGTCGAATTGCTCGATGTCGTCGTCGTGATACCAATTTCCGCTGACGAAAACCTTTCCGTTGTCCAATTCGATGGCATCGGAGAAGCAGCGTTTCGTGCTTAAACAGCCGAAACCCGTGAACGAGCCATTGTCAGGGTCGTAATGTTCCACCGTGAAGGTCTGACCGATGCCCAGACTTTGCTCGTGGCCGCCGGCAATCAGCATTTTTCCCGATTTCATGGGAATCGCAAAGCCGTGGTCGTGGGGATAGACCGTTTTCATCAGATGCCACGCACCGTCGCGGTAAGATTCAGCGGTGGCCGTAGGCACGAAACCTGTCGTATGACCGCCGACAACGACCACTTCGTCCTTGAAAAAGAAGGTCTGATGGCCAGAACGCGCCACATTGAGGTCGGGCAGCCGCTCCACCTCGATTTTCTCCACGCGAGGCAGTTGCGATTCGTCCTGAGTCGCGCCAGTTTCAGCCCTTTGCGCCAACAAGGGCAAGGTCAGAAAGCAGAAAATGGCTGAAAATGGAATTTTTAGCTTCATGATGTCGAATTTTAGCCGCAAAGATAATCATTTTCCCCGTATCTGTCAAAATAAACTCGCTAAATTTGCTGTTGCTTCACAAAATTTCGTAACTTTGCACCTGCAATCTTAAAAATATGGACAGCGAAGAGAAAAATCGGAAAAAGAAGCCGGAAACGGAAAAAACCGACAACGAACTGGTGCGGCGAATTGCCGAACAGAAGTATGAGTTCGGTTTCACGACGGACGTTCAGACGGAAATCATCGAAAAGGGTCTGAACGAGGATGTCGTGCGGCTGATTTCGGCGAAGAAAAACGAGCCGGAATGGTTGTTGGAGTTCCGCCTGAAGGCGTTTCGCCATTGGCTGACGATGAAACAGCCCGACTGGGCGCACGTGACGCTGCCGGAAATTGATTATCAGGGGATTAGCTATTATGCGGCCCCCTCCCAGCCTCCCCCCACTGGGGGAGGAGCCACTGCGCAGGAAGCCCCGAAAAAAGAAGCCTCCCCCGACGGGGGGAGGTTGGAGGGGGCTATTGACCCGAAAATTGAAGAAACCTTCAACAAACTCGGAATCCCTCTCGAAGAACGCCTCGCACTGAGCGGCAACACGGCGGTCGATGCCATTATGGACTCGGTGAGCGTGAAGACAACGTTCAAGGAAAAACTGGCGGAAATGGGCGTGATTTTCTGCTCGATTGGCGAGGCGGTGAAAGAGCATCCCGACTTGGTGCAGAAATATCTCGGAACTGTCGTGCCCTATCGCGACAATTTCTTCGCCGCACTCAATTCGGCAGTGTTTTCCGACGGGTCGTTTGTCTATATCCCGAAGGGCGTGCGCTGTCCGATGGAACTGAGTTCGTATTTCCGCATCAACGCCCGCAACACGGGACAGTTCGAGCGCACGCTCATCGTCGCCGAGGACGACAGTTATGTGAGTTATCTCGAAGGCTGCACGGCTCCGATGCGCGACGAAAACCAACTGCACGCTGCCATCGTGGAAATCATCGTGAACGACCGCGCCGAAGTGAAATATTCGACCGTGCAGAACTGGTATCCGGGCGACGAAAACGGCAAGGGCGGCGTGTTGAATCTCGTGACGAAGCGCGGCGATTTGCGCGGTGAAAACTCGAAACTTTCGTGGACGCAAGTTGAAACCGGCTCGGCGATTACGTGGAAATATCCATCGTGCGTCTTGCGTGGCGCCAACAGCGTAGCCGAGTTCTACAGCGTCGCCGTCACCAACAATTATCAGGAGGCCGACACGGGCACAAAGATGATTCATATCGGCAGAAACACGCGCTCGACCATCATTTCCAAGGGAATTTCCGCCGGACACAGCCAAAATTCGTATCGCGGACTGGTTCGTGCCACCGCAAACGCCGAAAATGCCCGAAACTACTCGTCGTGCGACTCGCTGCTGCTTGGCAGCGACTGCGGCGCGCACACGTTCCCGTATATGGACATCCACAACCCGACCGCCATCGTGGAACACGAGGCGACGACCTCGAAAATCTCTGAAGACCAACTGATGTATTGCAACCAACGCGGCATCCCAACGGAGCAGGCCGTCGGCCTCATCGTGAATGGCTACGCGAAGGAAGTGCTGCAAAAACTGCCGATGGAGTTCGCCGTTGAGGCGCAGAAATTGCTCAGCGTGTCGCTCGAAGGCACCGTCGGATAAAATTAAAACGAAAAAACAATGAGAAAACTGCTGCTTTTGCTATTTTTGACCGCTTTCATCGAGGCTGACGCGCAATTTTTCAGCACTCGACCGGCCATCGAACAGTGGCGCGATTCGGTCATTCATTCGGTTCGGCTGACGCCCATCGTGTCGTTGAAAAACCTGTCGTTTTCGCAGTTCTGCAAAATGCCGGAACGCAGTATTATGTTTCAAAATCGACCTATAGAACAGTCCATTAGTCCGACTTCGGTTCAAGTCGGAAGATTTGTTGCGTATGATCCACCGCCCATCTTCCAATACGATTATTACAACGACAACCGACCGATTTTCGGAGCCTTATTGGAAACATTTGTGGATATTCTCATCGACAATTCTTCAAAACCGAAATCGAAACCAAAAAAGAAAACCATTGATTATTAACGACTTACATAAGACAAAATGCTGAAAGTAAAAAATCTATACGCCAAAATCGGCGACAAGGAAATATTGAAGGGCATCGACCTGACGGTGAAGCCCGGCGAAACCCACGCGATTATGGGGCCGAATGGCTCTGGAAAATCGACGCTCTCCGCCGTGCTCGTGGGCAATCCGCTCTACGAAGTGACCGAGGGCGAAGCGTGGTTCAACGGCAAGAATCTGCTCGAAATGACGCCCGACGCACGCGCCAACGAGGGCATTTTCCTCTCGTTCCAGTATCCCGTGGAGATTCCGGGCGTGTCGATGACGAATTTTCTGAAAACGGCCATCAACGAGAAGCGGAAATACCAAGGTTTGCCCGAATTGAAGGCGGCGGATTTCCTGAAACTGATGAACGAAAAACGGCAAATCGTGGAACTCGACTCGAAATTCACGCGCCGTAGCGTGAACGAGGGCTTCAGCGGTGGCGAGAAGAAGCGCAACGAGATTTTCCAGATGGCGATGCTCGAACCGAAACTCGCGATTCTCGACGAAACCGATTCGGGACTCGATGTTGATGCAATGCGCATCGTGGCCGAGGGCGTGAACAAACTGCGCACGGCGGACAACTGCCGCATCGTCATCACCCACTACGACCGCCTTTTGGAGATGATTTGTCCCGACGTGGTGCATATTCTCTACAACGGAAAAATCGTGAAAACGGGTGGAATGGAACTGGCGCAGGAGATACAGAAACGCGGTTTTGGCAGCCTCACCCCCTAACCCCCTCTCCAGAAAGAGAGGGGGAATCGTCACTTCTCAAAAAACGACAATTATGCAACAGCAAAATACGACTTCAAATATTCAGAAAAACGCTCCCCTCTCCGTCGGGAGAGGGGCTGGGGGAGAGGCACAGTATATCGACTTGTTTCGACAGTGTCGCACGATGATTTGCGACAACAGCGCGGAGGCGATGAACGCGGTGCGAGAGGCGGCTTTCGAGGATTTTCAACGCCTCGGACTGCCCACGAAGAAGGTCGAGCGATACAAATATACCGACATTCCAAAGATTTTTGCGCCCGATTACGGTCTGAACCTCAAGCGGCTGCGCATCCCCGTGAATCCTTACGACGCTTTCCGCTGCGATGTGCCGAACCTTTCGACAAATCTTTATTTCGTGGTGAACGATATGTTCTACGACGAGGAAAAGCCGAAAGGCCATCTGCCCGAAGGCGTTGTCGTCGATTCGTT
>JAFYJH010000001.1 GCA_017538195.1 Prevotella sp. | reverse complement strand
ATAACCGTAACGGGAAGTTTTCTCGTTACATATTCCCATTTTTCATCTCTGATTTGACATTCGATACTGTCTTTGATGACAACATCACCGCTATATTTCGCGCCATCGCTCAGGGAAACGACCTGAACATCCTTGTTTAACGCATAAAGCCAAGAGTCATCGTAAGAATATGCAACACCATCAATTACAACTGCAACAGAAGCGGCATTCGCCATCAGAGGGAACAGTACTGTTAAGAATAAAAATAACTTTTTCATTGTCGCAATCTTTAAAATTTTTCTTTTTCGCGCCAAATGTAAAAAAAAAGCGGATTCTGCAACGAATCCGCCCGTTTTTTAGTAAAGTTTAACAAAAAAATGATTACAATCGAGCGTATTGCAGTTCGATGCCGCCGATTTCGGCTGCGAGTTGGGAATAAGACGAAAAGTCGCTGCCGATGATTTTGCGCGTTTTGCTAAGGCAGAAGAAATCGACCACGGCAAATTTCATTCCCTCGAGGCTCTCGCGGTCGGCTTTGTCGTCGCAGGTGAGGATGTGGCCGGGAAAGCGTTTCTTCAAATCGTCTTTGACTTCCTCGCTGTCGGTGGCGACATAAAACATGACATTTTCGTCGTTTCTGATTTCGGCTCCCAAATGCTCGAAAAACGAGGATAAAGGCGACCGGCGGATGGATTCGTAGTTGTCTGTGCGGCGAATGTGCACACCGACAGTGTTTTCGGCGAATTTCCCCGTAATTTCCTCGATTCTTTGGCGGATTTCCGGCTGTGGAACGAACAATTCCCGCAGCGGATAGTGTTCGCACATCGTAAAACAGGTGACGAGCAGCAGGTCGCGCTTGTTTTGCAGGTTGATGTGCGGCATGATGTCGCCTTTATTATAACTGCTGAAATTAAACAAAACCTGCTTTTTGAAATGGAGAAATGGCAAGCGCAGCAGATAGCCTTTGGTGTTGAGAACCTTGTAAATCCACTTTTTGTTTTCGACGATGTTGATATTTGGTAGCGAAATGGGTTGGAACAAGTCCTGAAAATCGGCTTTCAAGCCCGAAGAATTGTTCCAGTAGATGGTTGCCGGAAGATGGAATTTCTGCGCCAAGAATATGCCCGAGGCCATTGCTCGCATCCTGTTGCAGAGTCCGCCAGTTGGAATGATGTCAATCCGCTTCATTTTTCTGCATTATTTATAGGTTTTCTGAAATAATTTACGAAATGTGGCTACAATTCGACTCAAATAAAATGGGAAATGATAACCGAAAGGATTTCTTAAAAAAATCGTCGTGTAACGCCACGCTGTACGCATAGCCAGTTTTAGCCTAAAAAAATAGGAATAATGAGATCGGGAAGCTGAGTTTTTTCTGATCCAAATATAATAAATCGTATCGGGAGATGCCATTTGAATTCTTTTTACTTTTCGCGATATGTCAAACATAAACAGAGCGTCTTCACCTAACGAAAAATTTCGAAGGAAACGGTTATCTCCAATAACATTTCGTGGGATGATTTTTCCACATGGCGATGAAAAATAACTGCGGATTTTAAACAAAGAAACATTTTTATTTCCTTTGTTTTTCGCATAGGCATCGCTCATAAAATGTTGAGTTGGTGTTTTTCTGTCTTCGTCAATAGCCACTACATTAGAGAGTACGATGGTGTTAGGATCAGCTTGCGACAACAAGTTTGTCAAATAATTGGGACTTACCCAGTCGTCATCATCAACAAAAACGAGATATTTTCCTTTAGATGCTTCAATGCCTGTATTCCTTGCATTCGAAACTCCTTTTTCCTCTGAATAGAGAATTTGAATCGTCTGTTCACCAAACCTTTCAGCAAATTCTGAAAGTTGTTTTTCGTAAGGTTCTTTATCTCCGTTGAGAACAACAATTATTTCAAATTGATTTTTCGGCAGCGTCTGGTTCAACAACGACTCAAGGCACTTGAAAATATAAGTGTCTGGTCGATATGTGGGTATGATTACAGAGATTTTCTTCATTTGATTACGTTTTTGATGGCTTCCAAAAATCCGTGTCCGAATTTGAGGTCGGGTTCCACATAATTTCCTTCGCCCCACTCATTCCACGATTTCAGGAAGATGAGCCGGTGCTCAGGCTGTTTGTTTTCAACGATTTTCAGAGCATCTTCCAAGTGTTTTTGGAAGTTTTCGGGCGTGGAATTGACGTAAATTCCTTCACTGTTGCCTGCCCGTGGTGTGCGATCCCACTGCGGGATCACAGTCGGAAAAACGTTTTCCCATCGGTCTTCGGGTGCGAAAAAGTGGCGTACCACTTTCGGATAGTCGTACTTCAAAGTGGGAAGGAAGGGCATTTTTTCCTGCGCATATTTTTTGACAATTCGCCAATATTTTCCCTGATTCAGCATTTCTGCCCTCGATTTTCCATAGGAAGTGATGCTGTCGAAGCCCAAAGCCAGAATATCATTGAAAACGTCGGCACTGCTCTTCAAATTGGGCAGGACTCGATCGAAAGTGCCGTCGTACCGTCTTTTAATCGTAGTCGTGTTGTTAATCATCGCCGTGAAATGAATGCCAGGCAAACCATTTTCGAGTGCCCATTGCTGCCACAGGGTGATGAAACGAGCAACGCCGGCAAAATTATACGGGTCGAAAATGGAGAAAATCGGCTTTCCATCGACGGTGATATAGCGGTGGTCGCGAAACGCAGGCAGAACGTAGTCGAAATGCGCCTTGTAGTCGGCTTCGTCGCCATAGACCATCGGAGCAATCATCTTCGTTTTTCCACCGTTCTGCCACGTCCGCGTCGTCCATTCGTGGTTCGCCCACGCCAAACAGAACGGGAAATCGGGTTTTCCGCTCGCCAAAACCTCGTTGAACGGACGCTGCAAGAGTTGTTTGCCGTTGCCCATCCAATAATGGTAGTAGCAAAAGCCCTCCACGCCTGCCTCGCGAGCCATTTGCGCCTGCTGTTCGCGCACTTCGGGCAGTCGCAGGTCGTAGAAGCCCAAGTCGGCAGGGATTCTCGGCTGGTAATGGCCTTTGAAAAGCGGACGCGCCTGCGCCACGTTGGTCCATTCCGTGAAGCCTGCACCCCAGGCCTCGTCGTTCTCGGGAATCGGATGGAATTGCGGCAGATAATATGCTATAATTCGAGCTTTCATATTCAATTTTGAATTTTGATTTAGACTTCCCATAAGAAAATAAATTTGTCGATATATGTGAGACCATAATTCAGGAGAATCAGGGCGATGCTGATGACCAATAATTTACCGAAAAAATGGGGTTTTATGGTACGATAGATATTCGCGAACAAGATGATATAGACGATGTTGAACAAATTGTTGAGTCGCTCGGCCAACACCGGCAAGGCTGCAAAAGCCGGAAGACAGAAAATACCGATGGTGAAAATCTTCATCATCAAGGGGAAATATTTGTTTTCCTCGGTGAGCGTGTCGTAGAAAAAGAGCAGATAAGCGTACAGCAGCAGCATAAATAACTGTAAAGGACTGAAAATGTTCACATTCACCTCGGTTACAATCATTTCCGCACCCTTTTGGTAGAGTGCTAATTTCTCGCCGATGTAAGGAATTGAACTCTCCATTGTCATCAGTACGCCCATGCCGAAAAAATACAGGAAATAGCCTGCCGGAATGAGGGTTGCCCACAGGAGTCGCCGTTTATAGGAAAGCGGATTGTTATTGAGGAACACCAATGGCAACAACACCACGCCAGAAACGTGGAAAAACGCACCGACGGCAATCAATATGAGCGCAATCCACCGTTTTCCTTCGGCAATGGGCTTGAGCGACAACAGGAAAAATCCCGACAAAATGCCGGTTCGAATTTGTGTAACCTCGTGTAATTCGTAGTAGAATGCAATGTACAGAAGGACGCTCAGAAATAATGAATTGTTAGAGAAATGACTGAAAGCAAAGAATTTCAACGACAATCCGACAAGCGCATAAAAAAGGAAAATGGCGTGCGCATCCTCGGTGAAAAGATTCAAAAATGCCGAAATGATGATAAATGAATATTCGACGCTCGTCGTCAGTTTGTCGGTGTTGTAATAATTCCGATAGGTGTCGGCATAGTTTTCCGAGTCGGGGTCGATGCCGATTTCCCGAAATCCTGCCAGCAGAATAAGTGTCAGTCCGATGAGCACATACGGAATCCATTTGTATCGCCCCAGATATTTCTCAACGATGCTGAGCAGGGCGGTCAGGAGGAATAGGAAAATGATTGCGTATGCCATGTCAGCGTCGGATATAATGTTTGACAAAACGGGTAACTGAAGACCTTTCATCTCGGTTTAATCCGATGAAATAGGCGCAGAGAGAGATGACGACCGTAGAAACGGCCACAACGGAAAGGAATCGCAAGACATCACTGGAAATCGAGCGATGGAGCGGCATGATCGCAAGCAAACTCAGCAGAACACAGATTGTTGCCGGCACAATCAGCGTGAAAATATATTGACGATAGGAAAACGATGGATAGTAATGATGCAGGCAGATGAGTCGCACCAGATGAGCCAGAATGCAAATGACAATCATCACGACGAAAAGCGTGTATGACGGATAGCCCAGACGGAAAAACAACCACGCGACGGGCAAACTGAGTATGGTGATGCTTTCCACCGTCAGCGAATAGTATTTCACGTGTCCCGTGGCCTGAATAATGGTAGAAATCGGGTTGTTCATCACAAGTCCGACGACATAAACCACAAACAATCGGGAAAAAACGACCATTTCTTGGGAGAAATCGCCCAGCCACCAATGCAGAATCGTCGGCATCTCGCAAACGAGCGGCAGACAGACGGCTATCTGCAAATAGAGAAGGGCTTTGTTGTGAACATAGAAAAGGCCGTCTAAATAGTCGAATTTTTGCTCCGCATACGACTTGATCATCGCCGGACGGAATGCCAGTACGATGGTATTGCTCAAACTGCCCAACGCATTATAAATTTGATTGGCAATGGCGAAAGCGGCGTTGGCAATCGGACCAAAAAACACGTTCAGCAGAATGGTACTGCCTTGAATCATCGCCATTCCCGAAATATTGCCGTACATCGTCCATCCCGAAAACGACAAAAGTTCCTTGTAAACCTCCTTTTGCTTCACTTTCTTAAAGCGACATTCCGTATAGCGACGACAAGCAATAAATACATAGGAAAGAAACACCAAAAATGCTATACCGAGAAGTCCACCGCCGTACAAAATCAGGTGGTCGGCGGCAGTCAGACCGATAAGCCACGCCACCAACAGGCGCAAAATGCAGTCGATGGTAGAAATCAAGGCGTAGAAACCCATGTCTTCGTGAGCGAAAACGGCTGCGATAAAAGGAATTTGAAGCAATGTCAGGATGAAGGAAAACAAAGCAAACTGAAAAATCCATCTGGCAGCAGGCAATCGGTCGGCGGGAATGACCAACTGCGTATCAACGAACCAAATTCCAATGCTTTCAAAGACGATGAGAATCAATATCGACAATAAAATGACGATGACCAGACTGGCCGAGAAAATCTCCCGAAGATACCCCACTTCCTGTTTTCCGATGGTATAAGAATAGAATCGCTGAACGGACAAAGCGAGCGTGTGGCTGAGAAAGGTGCTGGTCAGCACCACACCAGCAATCGTATTGAACACGCCATAGTCTGTTTCTCCGAGATTTTGAAGTACGACTCTGACGGCATACAGGTTGATAACGATGATGAGAAACATACGAACGAACAGCACGAGCGTATTCGTTGCAATACGCCCGGATTTGCCGAGGTTTTCACCACTATGAGCCTGAGCCGTGTTCATCGTGAATCATTAATCTTTTAGCAAAATATCTTTGATGGAATAGAGGATTGTACCCACAAAGGCAACGAAAGTCATACCCAACACGAAAATCATCCGCTTAGGTGCAGACGGCTTGACGGGCACTTCGGCTCCTTTGAGGATGGTGAAGGCCGGTGTGCGCTCCTGAACCTTGGCTTTGGCGGCCTGAAGTTGCGTGTTGATGGTCGAATAGGCGTTGAAGCGCAGTTGCATGTCGTTTTCGAGGTCTTCCTGTTTGGAGCGATAGCTTTCCAAAACCACGTCCATGTTGGCGTCGGAGTAGCTGCCGTAGCGTTGGCGGGCTCGCTCGTAGTCTTGTTTGGCATCGGCGGCCAGTTTCGTGTAGTATTTCAAGTCGATTCGGGCTTTGTTCGTGCGGTAGTTCGTGATAAAAGTTTGCAGTTGCGAGCAAACCGAGTCGGCGATGGTCTTGCAAATCAATTTGTCCTGATCGCGCACTTTGATGGTAATCACGCCGGTTTTCTTGTCGGTGTTGAACTTGACATTGCCCTGAATCTTCTTGATGAGGTCGTTTTCCGTGCGCGAAAGCACGTAGGGATTGAATTGTCCGTCGCCAACCACACCGTCCTCCTTTTTCGGCAAAAGCGACTTCAGCCATTCCGCAAAATCCGACCACCACGGCGATTTCTGATGTTTGAGAAGATAGTCGTGGTAGTTGGTGCTGACGGTTCCGTCGGCGGTGACGACCTTAAAATTAAAGAATTTCGACACAAAGCCGTTGTCGTCCATCAAGTCGGGATAGAGCAAGGGCGAAATGGCGTCGGTCGATTCCATGTTCGACAAGTCGAAGCCAAACGACGAGGCCAACGAACCCAATGCACCACCCGAAATCGGACTTTCCATTTCTGGCGCGAGTTTTACGTCGGTGTCGTAACTGCGCGGAACGCAGAGGATGTAAAGGCTCGACAACACGAAAGCGACGGGCAGCGTGATGTAGAAAAGGCGTCTGCGCTCCTTGATTTTCGCGAAAATGGCTCGCAGGTCGATGACATTGTTATTGTTTTGATTCATTTCCGTATTTTTATTTCAAAAGATTAGCAATCGTGGCAATGATGGCGGCGAGCGAACCGACGCTCGTCGTGATGCTCAGCGTCTCGGCGATGGTGGTCTTGGAAACAGGCCTCGACGGCACCACGATTTCGCAGCCCGGCATCGGTTTGGCATTGTGGCTGACTTTCGCCACCGTTCCGTTCATGTAGATGATGTAAGACTGCTTTTTCTTGGCCTTGCTCGAGAAACCGCCGGCCTGATCGATATAGTAGTCCACCGATTTGCCTTTCACGTAGCCAACCGTGTTTGGATAGAGCACTTCGCCGTTGATTTTCACCGTGGCTTCATACTGCGGCACAAAAAGGCGGTCGCCCTCGCGCAACACGATGTCTTCTTTGCCGCCGGGATTGGCAAGTGCCTTGTCGAGTTCGATACCGACGGGATAGGTGTCGCCGATTTGGTATTTTTTCAACTGCTCGGCTTCGCTCAAATTCAGGTTGGCAGTAACTCCCGTGCGGGCTGCCTGTTGTTGAATACTAACTTCCAAGTCTTCGCGAGCCTTTTTCAGCACGGCCTCAGCACGCTGACGCTCCTGCGGCGTGTATCGGCGTTCCAATTTTGCTCCCTGCGTGAAGGCGCGGTCGTTCACACCGCCTGCCATCTTCACCAAGTCGCTCAGTCGCTGGTCTTTCTTCGAGAGCGTGTAGGAACCGCCAAACATCACTTCGCCGTCGATGATGACATTCTGCTGCTTGTAGTAGCCGGGACTTTGGCGCACATAGACCTCGTCGAAAGGCATCAGCGTGAAGCCGGGCTCGCCATCGATGACAAAACCGTCTTTCAACTCAAGCGTGTACGTGCGGGCGATGACGCTGTCGGCCACGAGAGCCTTCGGATTGCTCACGCGACGCGCCACATCTACCTTCACCGTCGAGGCGTTTTCCTTCAAACCGCCGGCCTGCAAGATGAAGTCCTCGATGGTTTCGTTGTCGGCATATTGATAGATGCCCGGATGCATCACCTCGCCGTGAATCGTGATGGTTCGCTCGGTTTGTGACTCTTGTTTCGAGGGAATGAACAGAATGTCGTTCTCGCGCAAGGGAATGTCGGCTGCCGTACCGTCGAGAATACCCTTCACATCGACACTCAGCACCTCCAACGTGCGGTCGGACTTCATGCGGTGCATCACGGCGCGGTTCAGGAAGGCTTCCTCGGTCACGCCCTCGGCTGCGTCGAGCAGCGAGCGCACGGTCGTGATGTTGCCGCCCAACTGATATTTTCCGGCACGGAACACAGCACCTTTCAACTCCACCGTATTTTCGTATCTGTCCAGAATCGAATCGACTGCCACCGAGTCGCCGTCGGTTACGTGGAACGTGTCCATGTCGAACTCGCCCACGTTGAACACGGAATACTGCCGACCCGTCTTGCGGAACACGCGCACCGACTTCGTATAGGCATCGCCCGTGAAGCCGCCGGTGTATTTCAGCAGCGTGCCGATGCTTTCGTCCTTCCTCATTTCGTAGAACATCGGGCGTTTCACCTTACCCGTGATGTTCACCAAACAGTCGTAAGGCTCGACGACGATGAAATCGTTGTCTGCCAGTCGAATGTTGCCCGTCTGCTTGCCGTTGAGGATGTAATCATAGACATCGACGGTCGAAACGAGCTTGTTGTTGCGATAGACCTTGATGTTGCGCAGCGTACCAATGTCGCTGATGCCGTTGGCCATGTAAAGGGCGTGGAAAACGGTGGCGAAAGCCGGAAGCGTGTAGGTTTTAGGCGATTTCACCTCGCCCATCACATTCACGGTGATGGTTCGCGTCTGTCCGACGGTCAGTTTGATTCGGCTGCTCTGGTAGCGGCTTCCGAGCGTCGAGCGCAGGCGCGCATTGGCCTGTGCAACGGTCATTCCGCTCACAAAAACGGGACCGAAACCCTCGATGTTCACGTATCCGTCGGGACTCACCGATGTTTCAATCTGCTTGGCAGAAGCACCGTAGATGTCGATATAGACGGCATCGCCCGGACCGAGCACGTAGTTTTGCGGCGTCGCCACGTTCATCGACGGCTCGAAAGTCAGGTCTTTCTGGCTGAAAATGTCGCGTCCGAACACTTTTTTCTTCTCTTTTTCGCGTTCAGCGAGTATTTTCTCAAGCAAAGCAATCGAATCGACAGGCATCAGTCCGCCCATTTCCGCCTGCATCTGCAAGAAGTCGTCGTCGTCCTCTTCGTAGTTGTATTTCCAGACCTGCTCGCCCTGCACACGCTGCGTAGTCATCTCCGCAGCCTTTTTCTCGGTGTTGTTCTTGCGCGTGCGGTCGTTGGCCTTCGTCATGGTTTCGTCTTGCACCATGCCCAGTCCGGCGTTCTTTTTCTGGCGCTCGGCAATCTTCTTCACACGGCGAATCTGCTGAATGTCAACGCCTCGCTGCATCAGTTTCGTCACGATTTGCTTCTCGTCTGTTCCCGCCTCGTGTTCCTTCAACACGAAACGAATCACTTGGTCGTCAGTCATCGACGACTGGGCTGCCGCAGCCAATGGCACGAGCAACCCAATCAGAACATAAATGATGGTTTTCTTCATATTCTTATTGCTTCTTTTACTTCGTAAATACAATAAAATAACTCAAAAATTGCGTTTTTGTTGTATCAGCAGGCAATTTTTCTTGATTTTTACCGATTTTTCTTGATTTTTTTGCGTGATAAGCGAAAAATTTCTACCTTTGCAGCCGCAAACGACCTTTTTGCAGGTCAAAACGTCATGGGGTTGACTGGATTTGACGGCGAGATGAAATGGTACGTAAGCACGCGGTGGCTCGTTGGTTTCCCACCTTAATCTGAGCTTTCAAGAAAATAATTGGCAACAACAAGTATGCTCTCGCAGCTTGATCGAAGCACAGTAGATCATTGGCTTAATTTCCTTACAAGGTGAGGGAACGAGACGTCGCCCCAAGGGTGTGGTTCCGAATCTGAGGACAAGGCGGCGCAGGCAAATCGGAAATAGTCGGTGTGAGCCTCGGCGCACGGATGAAGTTTTAGAGGATAAGGCGTCGGTTGGTGGTCCAGGTCTTGCCGTCGCTCGAAAATCAAGGCTGGAATAAGCGTGTAGAAAGCGTATGGTTTCCTTGTTCGGACGCGGGTTCGACTCCCGCCAGCTCCACAACGGCTGAAGCCAAGTTAAAGGTTAAAAGTTAAAGGTTAGAAATGAAAAGTAAAACTTGAAACTTGAAAAGTAAAAAATGGACGATTCCCCGCCCATTTTTTCGTTTTTAAGGGAAAATCCTCGCTTCTCCTTCCTCGCTCCTCGAAAAACTCCTCCCCTATTCGGGGGCGGCTGGGAGGGGCTTTATTCCTGGAAATACACGCGCTTCACCCGATTCGACACGGCGGTGAGGATTTCGTAGGGAATCGTGCCGACCTGCTCGCTGACGACGCTGACGGGCAACTGCTGACCGAAAATCTCGACGCTGTCGCCCTCGCGGCAGTCGATGTCGGTCACGTCGATCATCGCCACATCCATGCAAATATTTCCCACGTAATCGGCGCGTTGTCCGTTCACGATGCAGTAGCCGCGACGGTTGCCGAGTTGTCGGAAAAGGCCGTCGGCATAGCCGATGGGAATGGCCCCGATGACGCTGTCGCGCTGCAAAATGGTCTTGCGACTGTAGCCCACGGAATCGCCCGCAGGCACGCGGCGCAACTGCAAAATCGTGGTTTTCAGTGAACTGACGGTGGAAAGAGAATTTTCTTCGGCTAAAGGATTCACACCATAAAGTCCGATGCCGAGCCGACACATATCCAACTGCCGATCGGGGAAGTGCTCGATGCCGGCAGAATTGGCGATGTGGCGCAGAATTTTATGGTCGAAAGCGGCTTGCAGACGGCGACTTGCCTCGTCGAAACGCTGGAATTGAATCGCCGAGAAATCGTTGAACGAATCGCTGTCAGCACCGACAAAATGGCTGAAAACCGAGCGTGGCATCACCGCCATCTGCCGTTTCAGCCGATGGACGAGCGTGTCGATTTCGCCGGTTTCAAAGCCCAATCGATGCATTCCCGTGTCGATTTTGATGTGGACGGGCCAGCCCGTGATTCCTTCACGCTCAGCGGCGGCTACAAGGGCTTCGAGCAGGCGGAACGAGTAGATTTCGGGCTCCAAATAATAGTCGAAAAGCGTCTTGAACGACGACATTTCAGGGTTCATCACCATGATGTTCGCCGTGATGCCGGCCTTGCGCAGCGTCACGCCCTCGTCGGCGACCGCCACAGCGAGGTAATCGACGCGATGGTCTTGCAGCGTCTTGGCGATTTCCACCGCTCCGGCACCGTAGGCATCGGCCTTGATCATACAGACGAGTTTCGTGTCGGGCTTCAACTGCGAACGATAATGGTTCAGGTTCTCGACAACGGCCTTCAGATTGACTTCGAGCGTCGTTTCGTGGACTTTTTCGACGAGCAAATCGGTGATTTTTTCAAATCCGAACAGCCGTGCGCCCTTCAGCAGAATCACCTCGTTGCGAAGCGACTGAAACGCGCTGCTGGCGACGAATTGCTCGGTGGTTTTGAAAAAATATTTTTCGGGAAAATCAAACAGATTCGAGTGCTGACAAAGTTCCGTTCCGATGCCGATAAATTTCGCGACACCGCGTTTTTTCACCAGTTCCGAAACATCTTTATAAAGTTGTTCTGGCGCAAGTCCACTTTGTTGTATGTCGCTTAAAATCAATGTTTTACAATGATTTTCAAGCCATTCTTTTCCTTGCTTGAAACCTTCCGACGAAGCACCGCGACGCTGCATGAAATCGAGGGCGATATCGAGCGAATTATAGTCCAGATTATACGAATCGTTGATGAGCACGCAGCCGTTCCGACCTTCTTTCACTTCGAGGCGCATCGCGACAGGTTCCAACTGCGGCATCCGCTCGGAAATCTGGCTCGGCGAAAGGCCCAAATGCAGGGAGACGGTGGCGCAAATGATGGCATTGGCGATCGAGGCATCATCGACGAATGGAATCGTAAATGATTGATTTTCAGAATCTTTGAAAATATATTTTACGGCCGTTTGCGTCGATTTTTTCTCAATCGACTCGACGAACATCGCGACATCTTTCCGCAGTTTCGACCACGCCAAATGTTCGCCCTTGAAATTGGCGGCATCTACCTCGCGGCTGATTGTTTCGTCGTCGGCGCAATAGACAATCGTCTCGGCATCGCGGAAAAGCACCAGTTTTTCGCGGCATTTCTCGCCAATCGACGAGAAATTCTCCTGATGGGCCGCACCGAGGTTCGTGAGCACGGCAATCGTCGGACGAATGATGTCGCGAAGCGCCTGCATCTCGCCCTTCAAACTGATTCCCGCCTCGAAAACGCCGATGTCGGTCTGCTCGTTCAGCAGCCAAACCGACAATGGAACGCCGATTTGCGAGTTGTAACTGCGCGGCGAGCGAGTAATCGTTCCTCGCTCCTCGCTCCTCGTTCCTCCGTCCTCCGTCCTCGCTTCTCGCTCCTCGTTCCTCGTTCTTCGAAACTCCAGCAACTGGCACAGCCACTCCTTCACCATCGTCTTTCCGTTCGAGCCCGTGATGCCCACGACAGGAACATGGAAAGCCGCTCGATGGCTCGCCGCCAACTGCTGCAAAGCCTTCAGCGTATCGGCCACGATGAGGAAATTCGCATCGTCGAAAGCCTCCGACGGCAACGAACTAAGCACGAAATTCCGCACACCGCGCCGATACAGTTCCGCAACGTATTGATGCCCGTCGTTTCGCTCCGTTTTCAGAGCAAAAAACAGCGTTTCTTCGGGGAAACACAGCGACCGGCTGTCCGTCAGCAGAAAACTCACGGAAGCCTCGCGTGTGCCATATCGCTGCGCACCCAACAGCGTCGTAATTTTTTCTATCGAGTATTTCATTTTGCTCAATTTTATCGTGGGAAATCAACTGCGACTGACCTGCAAACCGCTGTGGCTGAGGGTCATATCGACGAAGCGGGCATTGTGGTTGGGGCTGTTTTGCAGGAGTTTCTGGCGAATGCGAGCCGCCGCCTCGGGGTCTTTCGCGACCATATAGAGGTAGCCGCCACCGCCTGCGCCGGGGAGTTTGTAGCCGAGGCAGAGGTCGTCGATGAGGGCGGTGATTCGGGCGACTTCGGGCGGATTCGTACCGCTGTCGAGTTGCTGATTCTGCTGCCACGTTTTTCGGACAAGACGACCCATTTCCTCGAAATTTTCGCGCTGCAACGCCTCGTACATCTGCATCGTGTGCTGCTTCATCAGGCGGAGTTGCGCCAGTTCGTCATGCTGATTGAGGAACATCCGACGCACAATCTGGGCGAGAATCTGCTTGGCGGTGCGCGTGATGCCGGTATAGTACAACAAGTGGCAGGCGCGATGGTCGGGATGGGTGAAAATGCCGTTGGGAAGCCATCTGACGACGGGTTGCTGATGGAATCCGCGCTCGGTTTCGAGCAGTTTCACGCCCGGAAGCAGACCGCCGAATTGGTCTTGCCAACCGCCGCCCGTCGTGAGCAGTTGTTCGAGAATCAGCGTGCGACGGCCAATCTCGTTTTTGTCCCACGAAAGACCGCAAAAATCGCTCAACGCACCCAAAACCGTGCCTGCGAGAATGGAACTCGTGCCGAGTCCGCTACCTGCGGGAATCGCCGAGAGCATCGTCAGTTCGATGCCTGCGCCGAAGGCTTTCAGGCGGTCGGCGAGCATGGCGTATTCCACAGCGGAAAACTCAGGCAGAAAACCGGCGAGAGCGAGCGCAGCCTTCGGAATCGAGAAGGGACTTCCCACGCGGTTGTAGTCGGCGAGTTGCTCGTAGGTTTCGACGATTTCGGTCGCTCCGAGGTCGATACTCCTTAAAATAATATGCGGTTCGCGACAAGGTTTCACGTAGGTTTGCAGCGGCTGCTGACCGTTGAGTTCGATGGCCATATTGATGACGCTGCCGCCCTCCATCAGACAGTACGGCGGCGTGTCGGTCCAACCGCCTGCGAGGTCGATGCGCACAGGGCTGCGTCCCCACACGATTTGGTCGGCGTGCACAGACAGTCGCGGATTCTGTTTTTCACGCGCAGCGTCGGCGGTAATCGCATCGCTCAAAAGGGCGAAAGCGTTATTCTCCTGAACTCCTGAACTTCCGAACTCCTGAACTCCTGAACTTCCGAACTCCTGAACTCCTAAACTCCTGAACTCCTGAACTCCTGATCGGAACATCGCATCGCTCATCCGAATCAGCAGCGGTTCGGTTTCGGGCAGCGGTTTCGGCATCGGCAGACCGCCCTCGGCAAACTCGCGCGCAGCATCTTCAAGGTCAATCTGGTAGAAAACGCTGTGCTGATAGTTCGCCGCCAACGCAGGCCAGTTTTTCATCCGATTTTCGCGTCGCTGCACGTTCAGACGGCGCAAATTGGCGTAGGTCGAAATCTCGTCGGCACTCAATCGACGGCTTTTTTCAAAGATTTTCCGTCCTTCGTCCAAGTCTTTTTCGCCCAACATCCACCTCAAGACGATTCCCATTTCGTCGATGTTTTCAACGACGGGAAAAAGCGGTTCAAACTGCTGGTCGCCACTGAAGGAATCGTCGATGTGGTAAGGCCGGACAGCCCATTCCTTCTCGCCAATCGGCACAATATCGACGCACTGGCCGTCGTCGAGTGAAATCTGCCAACGATTTTCGGGAACGCCCGTAATCACGTGGTTTCGCGTGAGCGTCCAACCCTCGCTGACGCAACTGTTTTCGACCCAAATATTCTGATTTTCAGCCGTGAACGAGGGCGATTTCTCGGCATTTTGCTGAAAAATCGAGGGATGCGGCTTTCT
>JAFYJH010000097.1 GCA_017538195.1 Prevotella sp. | reverse complement strand
TTGGAAAGCAGATAGGAAAGCGGAACCGATGCCCACGACACGCAGAGATATTGCAGCAATTTGGCCGACTCAATCCATTTTTCCGTGATGGCAAGCACGATGAATTCTCGTGCCACCAACGCCAGACCGAACATCAAGGGGAATGCGACGAAGGCCGTGAAGCGCATCATCTTGCGAAGCACCATGAGTTGCCGCTCTCGCTCGTCGTTCAGTCCGACCAAAACGGGTTGCGCCACTTGCTGAACCATGCCCTGCACCAAATAGGAACTCTTGCTGGCCCATGTGTTAGCCTGCGAGTACGTACCTGCCACCACTTTCGTGAAAAAGCGTCCTAAAAGGATGTTCAGCACGTTGTTGTTGATGTGGATGGCAATGTTCGTGACGAGCATTTTGCACGAGAATGGGAACATCCGCTTCACAGGTGCGAAGTCGAGTTCCAACGTGGGATGCCAAGGCGAATAATGCCATAGCATCAACGTGTTCAGGCCGATATAGACGATGCTTTGCGTGGCGAGCGACCAGTATTTGAAGCCCATCCAAGCCATTGCAACACCAATCATACTGGAAATCAGCACGGCGAAGATTCCCGCCTTTGACTGCTGCCTCACTTTCAGATTCTTGAAAAGCACCGCCGACTGCGCCGTGCCCAACGCCGACAAGGGAATGACCAAGAAAGCATAGCGGCAGAGTTTCGTCAGCTCTGGTTCATGGTAGAACTGGGCAATCAGGGGCGAGGCGAAAAAGAGAATGACATAAAGGCTGCATCCCACGATGATATTGAACCAAAACACCGAGTTGTAATCGCGATGCGAAGGGGCTTTGAGATTGGTGAGTGCCACAGTAAAGCCGCTGTTTTGCAGTTCTTTGGCAATCAGCGGAAAGATGGCAATCATCGCCATCATTCCATAATCGGCCTGCGAAAGCAAACGACCGAAAATAATGCCACACACAATGCCGACCAACTGCTGCACGCCGTTGCTCAAGCCGCCCCAGAACAGCCCTTTTGCCGTTTTTTCCTTCAGTGTTTCGCTCATCGTTTTACTTCGCCGAACTCACAACGGGAATCAGCCAGAACTTGAAGAGGCGGTCTTTGTATTCGACGCGATACGGCGGAAGTGCCTCGGCGTTTTTGTTCCACGAGGAAATGCCGCCCACGCCTGCGTGCTCAAGGTCGAGCGTCAGTTCGGTGTATTTCGATTTCGGCACGTCGGGCGAGTGGCGCTGATGCTTCTCCTCGCCTTCGTCGAGGTCGCTGATGTTGTAGTGCAGCGCAGAGGCCGAGAACGTGCCGCTGGCCTGAACGCGCAGGCCGACACCGTTCTTGTTCGTCTGCTGCCACCAACGAATATCGCTCTTCGTGCCTGTTTCCTGCGGACGGATGTAGGGGAAGAACTGCTCGTCGACGGTCTGCTTGTTCAGTCCGATGGGAACGCCGTCTTTGCGGTCGGCGTAGTTCTCAATCGGACCGCGACCGTAGAAATAACTCTGGTCGAAATCGTAGGGCATATCCATCACCACGCCGTAGCGGAACATCTTTTCTACTTTCGCTTCGGGGTCGGTCGTCATCTTCTCGAAAACGTGGATGGCACCGCCCTCGACAATGACGTAGGCCATCATCAACTGCGCCTTCACGTCGGGCATATCGTAAACGGCTTTCACCGTGACCTCGTTTTTCTTTTTGTCATACGAGGAAGTCAGTTCGGTGAGCGTCATTTTCGGGTCTTTCCAGACTTTGAAGAATGTATGCAATTTTGCGCCCATATCGTTGTCGGTCGGGGCTCGCCAGAAGTTCGGACGCAACGTACCGCCCTCTCCCAAAAGGTCGTTGCCGTATGCCTGATATTGCTTCAAAAGACCTGTCGTCTTGTCGAATTTGATGTTGAAATTGGCGTTCCAGACCGTGATTTCATCGCTCTTTTTCTTGTTTTCGACCTTGATCTTCGAGTTCGCAATGGCCATCGACGGAACTTCGAAATCGCAGCAGTGACGACCCCACTTCCTGATAGGAATCTGGGCATAAGCCACGTTTTGGTCTTTTTCGATGAGCGGTTCTTCAATTTCCTGCCAGAAACCGACATACAGGAAAATTTCAGCCTTATCGTCCTCAATTTTTTCGAGATTAAACGGAATCTGATAGGTTTTCTTTGTCTGCGGTGCCACATCGAGGTCGTCAATAAAACCTTTCTGCACGAAATTGCCATCAACTTGCAGAATCCAACCCATCTTATAACTGCTCAAGTCGCGGAAGAAATATTCGTTGAAAACTTCAATGGTTTTCGTCTCAGTGATGTCACCGACAGGTTTCACCCAAATGTTCTGATACTGATAGGCCACCTCGTAGGCGTGCGGATTCAGTTGGCGGTCGGGACCGATGATGCCGTTGCAGTTGAAGTTGTTGTCGGAATAGTCGTAGTCGTTGTAGTCGCCGCCGTAGGTATAGTGAATCTTGTTCAGTTCGGGATACGGCAGGTTCGCGACCTTGTTCAGTTCGTCGCGCGAGGCCGTGAGCATTTTCGGATTCGGCTGGCGGTGCAACGCCTGATCGACGAAGTCCCAAATGTAACCGCCCTGATACTTCGGATATTTGCGGATGAGTTCCCAATATTCCTTCAGTCCGCCGCCGGAATTGCCCATCGTGTGGTTGTATTCGCACTGAATCAGCGGCTTGGTCAGTTTGTCGTCCTTGCAGTAAGCCTCACACTCCTCAGGCGAGCGATACATTGGGCAGTAGATGTCAGTGTTCCAACCCGTCTTGCCTGCCTGTTCCCACTGGCAGGGACGGCTCGGATCTTTCTTTTTCACCCATTCGTAGGCGGCCTCGAAGTTCGGTCCGTTCACCGTCTCGTTGCCGAGCGACCACACGATGATCGACGGATGGTTGTAATGCGCCGCCACGTTGTGCTGGTTGCGCTCCAGAATCTGCTTGGCGAAGGTCGGCTTCTTGGCCTCGGCGTCGTCGCCGTACTGGAAGCCGTGGCTCTCCTGATTGGCCTCAGCCGTGACATAAAGTCCGTATTCGTCGCAGAGTTCGTACCAAATCGGGTCGTCGGGATAGTGGCACGTGCGCACGGCGTTGATGTTCAGCCGTTTCATAATCTGAATATCCTGAATCATTCGCTCACGCGACATCACGTAGCCGCCGTCGGGGTCGATTTCGTGGCGGTTCGCGCCCTTGATCAGAATCGGTTTTCCGTTCACCAACAACTGCGAGTTCTTGATTTCCACGCGGCGGAAACCGACTTTGATGGGAATGACTTCGATGGGATCTTGCTTGGCAACGATTGGTTTTCCCTTCTTTTCTACGACAGGATAAACTTTCACCAGAAGCGTATATAAATAAGGTGTTTCAGCCGTCCAATGCTTTGCGGCGAATTGTTCCAATTTATAACTTCCTTTGTCCGAAACCGCGGAAATTTTTGTCTTACCGAATGACTCGCCTTGTGCGTCGAGCAACTCATATTCTACCGCAGCCCTACTTGCCAACTTGACATCTACATTAAGGATGCCTTTGTCATAATTGTCATCAAGCGAGGTCGTAACCTGCAAGTTATCAACGTGCAACTCCTTATTCCTCGCATACAAGAAACAATCACGCGCCACACCGCTCAATCGCCAGAAGTCTTGGTCCTCGCACCACGAGCCGTCGCACCAGCGGAACACTTGGAAAGCGATGAGATTCTCCTCGCCGGCTTTCACGAAAGGCGTGATGTCGAACTCGGCAGCCACTTTCGAGTCCTCGGCATAGCCGACGAACTTCCCGTTCACGTAGAGATAGATGCACGAAGTGACGCTTCCGAAGTGCGCAATGACCTGTTTTCCGTCCCAGTCGGCAGGAATCGTAAACGAGCGGCGATACGAACCCACGTGGTTGTCCTTCACGGGCACTCTCGGCGGCTTTCCGTCGAAATGGGTCTTCCACGCGAAGCCCGGATTGACATAAATCGGGTCGCCGTAGCCGTTCATCTCCCAGATGCCAGGCACGGGAATCGTTCCCCAACTCGAATCGTCGAGGTTCGGCTCGAAAAAGTCGGTGGGACGCTGGTCGCGGTTCTCCACCCAGTTGAATTTCCACGTGCCGTGCAGCGACAGGAAGTTCTTCGACTTCGTGCGGTCGCCTTTCAATGCCAACTCCTCGTTTTCGTAGGCGAAAAACGTGGTGTGCAGCGGCAGTCGGTTGATTTCATTCACATCCAAGTCCTCGATTTCGGTCATCGTCGGCTGAACCACCGTTGCCGGAACGAGTTTCATGGCTTTCACTACTTTTTTCTTCGCGGCTTGTGCGCAAACTGCCGTTCCCAACAGGGCGGCCAGAAACAATACTTTTTTCATTGTCAATAGTTTATTAGTTTGAGTTTTCGTTGTCAATCCTTGCGTTCATTGAAAAATTTTGCTTGCAAAGTTACAATAAAAAGCTCGAAATGCAAAAATTTAGGCTTTAAATTTTTATAATAATGTTAAATATTCGTAATTCTTAGTTTTTCATCCATCCCAACCTTCTCCATTTCGTTAAAACTTACTACCTTTGCAGTCCGATTATTTGGGGAGAGTCTTAGAATCCCCGCACATGAGGGTGTTAATAGCAGTGTCTTTGGCCAGGCATTGTGGTTAGTGAATCGCTCGTGTACATTATAATAAATTAAATTAAAAACGTTTTTGAAGTAAAATTTTTAAACTGAAATGAACACTTTAAGCTACAAGACTATTTCCGTGACGAAGGAAACAGCCGCAAAGGACAAAGAGTGGGTAGTCATCGACGCTGCCGACCAAGTCGTCGGTCGCCTCTGCTCGAAGGTTGCCAAGCTGCTGCGCGGAAAGTACAAACCCACATTCACGCCGCACGTCGATTGTGGTGACAATGTTATCATCATCAACGCCGACAAGGTGATGTTCACCGGCAAGAAAGAGACCGACAAGGTCTATACGCGCTACACGGGCTATCCCGGCGGACAGCGTTTCAACACGCCTGCCGAACTGCGCAAGCACCCCTACGGCACGGAGCGCATCATCCGCCACGCCGTGAAGGGCATGCTGCCGAAGGGTCGTCTGGGCCGTCACCTGCTCGACAATCTCTACGTCTATAACGGCACGGAGCATCCGCACGAGGCACAGAAGCCGAAAGCAATTGACATCAACCTTTATAAGTAAACAAAAAACGAAAGAAATATGGAACAAATCAATGCAGTCGGTCGTCGCAAGAGCTCTGTGGCTCGTGTCTATCTGACGGAGGGAACCGGCAAAATTGTCATCAATAAGCGTGAGCTTGAGCAGTATTTCCCCTCGGGAATCCTGCAGTACGTCGTGAAGCAGCCCCTGCAGTTGCTCGGCGTGGAAGGCAAGTACGACATCAAGGCCAACCTCGACGGCGGTGGCTTCACCGGCCAGAGCCAGGCACTTCGTATGGCCATCGCCCGTGCGCTTGTGAAAATCAATGCCGACGACAAAAAGGCGCTGAAAGACCAGGGCTTCCTCACCCGCGACAGCCGCGAGGTTGAGCGTAAGAAGCCGGGTCAGCCCAAGGCACGCCGTCGCTTCCAGTTCAGTAAGCGCTAATCCAATTGACAATTCACAATTGACAATTGATAATTGATAATTGATAATTGTTGGTTGTTGAAAATCTTGGATAAACTGAACAGTTTAGCATCTAAATCGCTGAGACTTGAAAAAATTGTCAATTATCAATTATCAATTATCAATTACCCAGCGGTTGGATTCTAAGAGAGAATCAAAAAAGAAAGTAAACTAACAAAAAAAACAGAAAAAAAACATGTCAAGAACAAATTTTGACCAACTCCTGCAGGCAGGTTGCCACTTCGGCCACCTCACCCGCAAATGGAACCCCGCCATGGCTCCCTACATCTTCATGGAGCGCAACGGCATTCACATCATCGACCTGCACAAGACCGTCGAGAAAGTCGATAAGGCAGCAGAAGCCCTCAAGCAGATCGCCAAGTCGGGCAAGCGAATCCTCTTCGTCGCCACGAAGAAGCAGGCCAAGGACATCGTCGCCGAGAAGGCCATGTCGATTGGTATGCCCTACGTCATCGAGCGTTGGCCGGGCGGAATGCTCACCAACTTCCCCACCATCCGCAAGGCAGTGAAGAAGATGGCCAACATCGACAAACTGATGGAAGACGGCACCTTCGCCAACCTGTCGAAGCGTGAATTGCTGCAAATCACCCGTCAGCGTGCGAAACTCGAGAAGAACCTCGGTTCCATCGCCGACCTGACCCGTCTGCCCAGCGCATTGTTCGTGGTCGATGTGATGAAAGAGCATATCGCCGTGCGCGAGGCCAACCGCCTCGGCATCCCCGTGTTTGCCATGGTCGATACCAACAGCAACCCCAACAACATCGACTTCGTGATTCCCGCCAACGACGACGCGAAGGATTCCGTCGATGTGATTCTGAGCGCTTGCTGCCAGGCCATCGCCGAAGGCATCGAGGAGCGCAAGGCTGAGAAGGCCGACGAGAAAGCCGCTGCCGAGCAAGCCGAGGAAGCAGCCGAAATGAAGCCGCGCCGTCAGCGTCGCAACCGCAAGGAAGAAGCCGCTCCCGCTGCTGAAAAGGCCGCTGTAGAAGAGGCTCCCGCCGCAGAGGAAGTTGCAGAGGAAGAAGCCCCTGCCGCAGAGTAATTGTTAATTTTTAATCATTAATTTTTAATTTTGAATTGAATTATGGCTTACCAAGTAAGTATGGAAGATATCAAGAAGCTCCGCACCATGACCGGTGCAGGCCTTGCCGACGTGAAGAAAGCGCTGACCGAGGCCGAGGGAGACTTCGACAAAGCAAAGGACTTGCTGCGCGAGCGCGGACTGGCCATTGCCGCCAAGCGTTCCGACCGCGAGACCTCTAACGGTTGTGTACTCGTCAAGGCCGTCGAAGGCTTTGCCGCAATGGTCGCTGTGAAGTGCGAGACCGACTTCGTTGCCAACGGAGCCGACTTCATCGCCATGACCCAGAGCATCCTCGACGCCGCCGTGGCTGCCAAGTGCAAGAGCCTCGACGAGGTGAAGGAACTGGAAGTCGGTGGCCAGAAGGCTCAGGAGGTTGTTACTCAGCGTAGCGGTATCACCGGTGAGAAGATGGAGCTTGACGGCT
>JAFYJH010000096.1 GCA_017538195.1 Prevotella sp. | reverse complement strand
GAACAGCAAAGCGGTGAAGAGCATCGCAGTAGCGAGCATCATCATCACCATAGCAGCGAGCATCATCATCACCATAGCAGCGAGCATCGCCACCACAGCAGTCGGCATCGCCGTCACAGTAGAGGCGAAAATCTTGAAGGCAAGAGAGTAAGTTGGCGCGAACCTCGAAAGAGGAAAATTTGGCTCAGACGACTTGCCTCAGCCTCATTCGCGATTTTGAGCGTCCTCGCCGTCTTACTGATGTTATATGTGGCGTATATCTATTTGAATTAACTCCAAATCTATAACAGAAAACAGGCTGATTCCCACGTTGGAATCAGCCTGTTTTTTCGTATCTCAAAATGCCTTATTCAAAGACTTCGTCGATTTCAAACTCGTCCATTTCGTTGTCGCCCGAGTAGCATGGGTTGAAGTCGGCAGGAATGTCGAATTTCGCATCTGGGGAATAGCCCAACGAGCGGTCGGCATACACCTTTTTCATATAATAGGCCCAAATCGGCAGTGCCATCGCCGCACCCTGACCGTAGGTCATCGAATCGAAGTGGATGTCGCGATCTTCGCCACCGACCCAGCATCCGCTCACAAGTTGCGGCGTGAAGCCCATGAACCAAGCGTCGGAATGGTTGTTCGTCGTGCCAGTCTTACCTGCGACCTCACCCGGAATATTATGCTGACGGCGGATTCGGCTACCCGTTCCCTCGTTGATGACGGCTTGCATCAGAATCAGCATCTTGTTGGCACTCTCGGCACTGATCACCTCGTTCATTCGCGGTTGGAATCGGGCAATGACGTTGCCGTCGTTGTCCTCGATGTGGGTGATGAAGAGCGGAGCCACGCGAATGCCGTTGTTGGCGAAGGTCGTGTAGGCACTGACCATTTCGCCGACCGACACCTCGCACGGACCCAGACAGAGCGCCAACGAAGGATGGATTTCGGGATTGTTGATGCCGTATTCATGCAGCAGATTGACGAACTGATGCGGATTGAGTTTGCTCATCAGATAGGCCGAAATCCAGTTGTTCGACTGCGCCAGACCCCACTTCAGCGTCACCATCTGACCGTATCGGGCACGAGAACCGTTTCGCGGTGTCCAAGGCTTTCCAGCGACCATGTAGGTGCGCTGCACATTCGGCGCGACATCGCAGGGCGAAAAGCCGTTTTCCATCGCCAAAGAATAGAGGTAAGGCTTGATGGTCGAACCCACCTGACGGCGACCCGTCATCACCATGTCGTACATGAAATGCGTGAAGTCGAGACCGCCCACGTAGGCTTTCACGAGGCCGGTTTTCGTGTCCATGCTCATGAATCCTGAGCGCAGGAACGACTTGTAGTAGCGAATCGAGTCCATCGGTGTCATCACCGTGTCGATTTCGCCACGATAGGTGAAAACGGTCATGTCGGTTTTCTTGTTGAATGCCTCGCGAATCTCCTCGTCGGACGCTCCGGCGGCCTTCATCACGCGGTAACGCTCGCTCTGCATCATCGAGCGGTTCAGAATCTGGCGCACCTGCTTCGGCGTGAGCGAACTGGTGAAGGGCGCATTCGGTTTCGAGCGCATCGAGCGGTTGAAAGCAGGCTGAAGATACTTCACAACGTGCTGATAGACAGCGTCTTCGGCGTATTTCTGCATCCGCGTGTCGATGCTCGTATAGACTTTCAAACCGTCGGTGTAGATGTTGTAAGGCTTGCCGTCTTTGCGCATATTTTTGTTGCACCAACCGTAAACTGGATCGGTCTGCCACGCGATGGAGTCGATGACAAACTGCCGCTGGTTCCACGAGGGATAATCCTCGCGAGCCGGCTTTTTCGCCATAAGATAATGCCTGAGAAACTCGCGGAAATACGGTGCTGCGCCGTCTTTGTGGTCGGTGCGGTGGAAGTCGAGCACGAGCGGCTTGTCGGAATATTCGTTGCACTCGGCCTTCGACAAATAACCTGCCTTCTGCATCTGCGCAAGCACCACGTTTCGACGCTCGCGACAGCGGTCGGGATAGCGCACGGGATTGAACAGCGACGGATTCTTGCAGAGTCCGATGAGCGTGGCCGATTCCTCCACGTTGAGGTCGCGCGGTTCTTTATTAAAATAGGTGTTCGCCGCGGTTTTGATGCCTACGGCGTTGTGCAGGAAGTCGAAATAGTTCAGGTAGAACGCCACGATTTCCTCCTTCGTGTATTGTCGCTCCAATTTCACGGCAATCACCCACTCAATCGGCTTTTGCAACAGGCGTTCCAACTTCGAGTGCGCCGTTTCGGAATAGAGTTGCTTGGCCAATTGCTGCGTAATCGTCGAACCGCCGCCTGCGCTTTGCTGGCGCATGATTCCGCGCTTCACGATGGCGCGTCCCAACGCGATGAAGTCGATGCCGGAATGTTCGTAGAAACGCTCGTCCTCGGTGGCGACAAGAGCCTTCACCAAGTGCGGCGACAGGTTGTTATACGACACAAGGATTCGATTTTCGCGGTTGTAGTTCCACGTTCCGATGACTTTTCCGTCAGCCGAGAACACTTGCGTGGCCGATCGGCTGATGGGATTTTGCAACTCCTCAAGGTCGGGCATGTAGCCAATCAGTCCGAACCAAATGGCGGCGAAAGCCGCGGCTGCAAACAGGAGGACAGCAAAAAACGCTTTCCACAGGAAATGAATAAAAGTCTTTCTCATTTTCTTTTATTAAATGTAAATTTGGTGCAAAAGTAATCATAAAAACCGAAAAATCAAAATAAAAATTGAAGAAAACCAAGAATTATTTGTACCTTTGTCGGCAGAAACTGTTTTAAGTATGAGAAACGTAAGGAAAAAATTGCTTGCACTGACGCTGATTGCCCTGCCCTGCATGGCGACGGCGCAGAGCGAATGGGAAGTTCCCGATCAGAAGCCGAAACAGGAGCAAAAGACGCTGTTCGGCAAGTCGAAAACGGAGATTGACCCGAAATATCTGGCTGCCGACGCGGTGCCGATGGTCGATGGAAAGATTGTTTTCACGCTCGACGAGGACGTGCCGGGCAAGTCGGCGCAGGAGATTTACGACATCGTCTATTCGGTGCTCGAAGGGATGCTCAAGTCGGAAAATCAGTTCGAGGAGAGCAAAATCGCGTTGGTGAACAAGGCGGAACACGTGATTGCGGCGAAATTCCGCGAGTGGCTCGTGTTCAAGAGTTCCGCGCTGTCGCTCGACCGCACGGTGTTCAACTACACGATCATCGCGAACTGTTCCGACGGTCATCTGAACCTGACGATGTCGCGAATGAGTTACGCCTACGAACTCGACCGCGACGACTCGGCGGGCTTGCAGACGAGTGCCGAGGAATGGATCACCGACGAATATGCGCTCAACAAGGCGAGAACGAAGTTGCAGCGTCATTCGGGGAAGTTCCGCGTGAAAACGATCGACCGCAAGGACGAGATTTTTCAAATCGTTAGAAACGCTTTGGAAAAGTAAAAAGGTAAAAGGAAAAGGTAAAAAGTAAAAAGGTAAAAAGTAAAAAGGTAAAAAGTAAAATAGTAAATTGTCAAATAGTCAAATAGTCAAATAAAACCATGCCATTCAATTCCCGAAATAACGAAGAAAAAAGCCGTGGCCGCCATCCGCGACTGCGCAACGTGCTCAACCTCATTTTCATGATTGGAGCCATCATCGGCGTCGCCATCTACTTGCTCGGCAACACCACCGTCGGCACCATCGTCATTCTGGCGGCCATGTCGTTTAAAATTGTCGAATGTTCCCTCCGACTGATTCGCTGATGCCGAAACGCCTACACATATTATTATATATACTGCTGTCGATTTCGACGACCTCGATGGCGCAGTTTGAAGAAGCCACCAACGACGACCGATTCGGCGGCGGAAGCATCGACCGGCGCAATCAGGAAAATTCGGGCAACAACAAGGAAATTCCCGTCGGACTGAAGGTTTGGCAGGTCGATGAACGCTTTGGCGACCGTCGAAAGGCCGAGCCCGACACGCTCTCGCCGATGTTTATGAACACGGTCTTCACGACGGGACTTCGCGGCGAATACAACACGTTGGGAAACCTCGGCTCGCCGCGCATCAACCGAATTTTCATCGACCGACAGGCCGACGGCCAGTTCATTTTCACCCAACCCTACGATTTTTTCATCAAACGACCGCAGGATTTCCACTTCACCAACACGCTCTCGCCCATCACCAACCTCACTTACAACACTTGCGGCGACCGCTTGAACGGCGAAGACCATTTCACGGCGAAATTCGGCGTGAATGTCAATAAACGGCTTGGTTTCGGAGCGAATTTCGACTATATTTACGGACGCGGCTACTACGATTCGCAAAGCACTTCGCATTTCAACTACACGCTCTACGGCAGTTATCTCGGCGAGCGCTACGAAGCCCATCTTCTCGCCTCGCTCAACCACCAGAAAGTGGCTGAAAACGGCGGAATTACCGACGACAACTACATCGTACACCCCGAAAGTTACAGCGACAGTTACACGACTTCCGAAATTCCGACCGTGCTGCGCCGAAACTGGAATCGCAACGACAATCAGCACGTGTTTTTCACGCATCGCTACAACGTCGGCTTCAACCGAAAAGTGCCGATGACCGACGAGGAAATCCAAGCGCGGAAGTTCGCCATCGCCTCGCAAAAGGAACAGGCCGAGAAAAAACGCCTCGCCAACCCCGACAGCGTGCAAAATCTGGCGCAAAAAGAGGCTCCGATCGACACGACTTGGACGAAAAACGAATACGTTCCCGTCACGAGCTTCATCCACACCGCCCAATTCGACAACTACAAGCGCATCTATCAGGCTTACGAAACGCCCAACGGCTACTACTCCGAAACGATTCCGAACATCGGGCCGCTCGGCGGCGATTCCATCTACGACCAGACGCGCCACTACCAACTGCGCAACACCTTCGCCATTTCGATGCTCGAAGGCTTCAATAAATGGGCGAAAGCGGGTCTGAAAATCTTCGGAACGCACTATCTGCGCCACTTTGAACTGCCCGACTCTGCCGACACGCACACTTCCTACAACGAGCACACGCTCAGCGTCGGCGGACAACTCTCGAAGACGCAAGGCCACACGCTCCACTACAATGTTCTGGCCGAAACGTGGCTGCTCGGCGAGGATGCCGGACAACTGAAAATCGATGCCGACATCAACGTGAATTTTCCGCTCTTCGGCGACACGGTGACGCTTGCCGCGCGCGGATTTTTCCATCGGCTGAACCCGACTTTCTACTATCGCCACTACCACAGCCGCCATTTCTGGTGGGACAACGACGACTTGAGCAAAATCATCCATTCGCGCATTGAGGGACTTTTCAGTTATCAAAAAACGCGGACGACGCTGCGCGTGGCGGTCGATGAAATCAAAAACCACACGTATTTCGGGCAGTCGTATCGCATCACCAACAACTTCGGACGCACGAACAACAGCGTCGCCGTGAGGCAATGCGGCGATGCCATCACGCTGCTGACGGCTTCGCTTGCGCAGAATCTCACGCTTGGGCCAGTCAATTGGGAAAGCGTCGTCACCTACCAGAAATCGACCGACGAAAATGCCCTTTCCGTGCCCGATTTGAACATTTACACGAATCTTTTCCTGCGCTTCAAGATTGCTCGTGTGTTGAGTGTCGATCTCGGTGCCGACGCCCGCTTTTTCACGTCCTACTACGCGCCCGACTACAGCCCTGCGCTCGGTCAATTCGCCCAACAGGAAGCGGCTGCCGACGATGCTGATTTCCGCACGAAAACGGGCAACCGACCCATCGTCAATGCCTACGCGAACTTCCATCTGAAGCACACGCGCTTCTTCGTGATGATGAGCCATATCAACGAGTCGATTGGCAAGAAAGACTACTTCCTCACGCCCCACTATCCGCTCAACCAGCGCGTTTTCCGCTTCGGTGTGAGTTGGAATTTCATCAATTAAGGTTCTAAGGTTTTGAGGTCTTAAGGTTTTGAGGTCTTAAGGAAGTTCTACCTAAAAACCTAATAACCTAATAACCTAAAAACCTCCATCATCTGGCGGTGGCGGTCCAAACGGTTCGTCGTCGCCGTTCAAGCGGCTGCCGATGACTTCTCCACCTTCTGTGACAGGCGTCGCGTAATAATCCTCTACGTTTGAGAAGCGCGTATAGTCGGCGTCAAAGCGCAACGTGACCGTTTCCGTGCTGCCTTTACGATGCTTCGCGATGATGATTTCCGCCTTGCCACGCAAATCGCGACCTTTTTCATCTTTGTCAATACGATAATAATCTGATCGATGCACAAAAATCACCATATCGGCATCTTGCTCGATGGCTCCCGACTCGCGAAGGTCGGAAAGTTGCGGACGCTTGCCTTCGGTTCCCTCGCGTTTTTCCAGTTCGCGATTCACCTGCGAAAGAACCAAAATCGGCACGTTCAACTCCTTCGCCAGACTCTTCAGCGAGCGCGAAATCGTCGAAACCTCTTCCTGACGGTTGCCGAAGCGCATTCCACTGGCGTTCATCAGCTGCAAATAGTCAACCATGATGATTTTCACATCTTTTTCGCGAACCAGACGACGCGCCTTCGAGCGAAGTTCAAAAATCGAAAGTCCGGGCGTGTCATCGACATAAATCGGAGCGCCAGTCAATTTGCGCAGGTTTCTGTCGAGCCGTTCCCACTCGTCTTTCGAAAGCTGACCGTTCTGAATCTTCTTACCGCTGATTTCGCAGACATTCGAAATGAGTCGATTCACCAATTGAACATTGCTCATTTCAAGCGAGAAAAATCCGATCGGCTGCTGATAATCGACCGCGATATTCTTCGCCAGACTCAGTGCAAAGGCGGTTTTTCCCATTCCCGGACGACCTGCAATAATCACCATGTCGCTCGGTTGCCAGCCTGCTGTTACATCGTCGAGTTTGTCGTAGCCCGTCGGAACGCCCGTCACGCCGCTCGTGTTCTGCGCCGCTTTCTGCAAAATCTTCACCGCCTCGCCCAGCACAGGGTCGATTTGCGTGTAGTCCGACTTCATGTTTTTCTGCGCGATCTCGAACAGACTGCCTTCCGCCTCCTGCATCACCGCATCGGGGTCTGCCGTGTCGTCGAAAGCCAGTTCCTGCACTCGGCTCGTGTAGGAAATCAGTTGTCGCATCAGCGATTTCTGCGCCAGAATGTGCGCGTGATATTCAATGTGAGCCGACGAAGCAACGTGGTGCGTCAAGTCCATAATATACTGCACACCGCCGACAACTTCGATGTCGCCCTGCCGCTTCAGTTCCTCCGTCACCGTCAGCAAATCGACTGGCTTGTCCTCCATACTCAGCGACTGCACGGCCTGATAAATCTTCTGGTGTCGCGGCTCGTAGAACGACTCCGGCTTCAAGACGTCGGAAACCAGCGAGAACGCGTCTTTGTCAATCATCAGCGCACCCAAAACGACGCGCTCAATGTCCACTGCCTGCGGCTGCAAATGGCCGTAGGTATTGTCAATCGGCTGCGATGATCGCCGATTTTTGCTGTTATTTGAAGTATTTTGCGGCATAAGGCTCAAATTTTTTAAATGGGACTGCAAAGTTACAAATTTTTTTTTCAACTTTCATCTTTCATCTCCCATCTTTTTTGTATTTTTGCAGCAGAAAAAATTAAAAATTCAAAATCGGCGTAGCCGACAATTCAAAATTCAACATTCAAAACTCAAAATTCAAAAATGATATACCCCTGCGCAAAAATCAATTTGGGACTGAACGTAGTGGCTCGCCGTCCCGACGGCTACCACGATTTGGAAACGGTGTTCTACCCGATTCCGCTGTGCGACGAACTCGACCTTATGCTCGTGCATGAGGAATTTCCCGGACCGAACTGGCGACCCGTGCATTTGACGATGCTGGGCGACGAGGCGGTAGACTGCCCGGCGGATGAAAATCTGGTCGTGAAAGCCTACTATCTGCTGAGAAAAGACTTTCCGTCGCTGCCCGAAGTCGAGTTTCAGTTGAAGAAGCAGATTCCCTCTCAGGCGGGACTCGGCGGCGGTTCGAGCGATGCGGCGGCAGCCATCCGACTCATCAACGAGCATCCGCGAATCCAACTGGGCTTGAGCAACGAGCAGATGGAGCGTTACGCCGCCCAACTCGGTGCCGACTGCGCCTTTTTCATCCAGTCGAAACCGGCCTACGCGACGGGCATCGGCGACCAACTCCGCGTCATCGACGACATCCAAGACATCTTAAAGGCTTATCACCTCGTCGTCGTGAAGCCCGACGTGGCAGTTTCGACCCGCGAGGCCTACGCTGCGATTACGCCGAAAAAGCCGCTGAAAAATTGCCTCGACGTGCTTCGGCAGCCCATCGAAACGTGGCGCAACGACCTCACCAACGATTTCGAGCAGTCGGTTTTCGCCCTGCATCCCGAATTGGCTGCCATCAAGCAAAAACTGTACGACAACGCTGCCGTTTTCGCCCTAATGAGCGGTAGCGGCAGTTCGATTTTCGGCATTTTCAGAGATAACCCCGAAGCAATCGGCGAGCTTTTTCCCGACTGCAAAACGTTTGTCCTCGACAAATCATAAGCCTTTTTCGGACTTATTTTTCCTTCCGAAAACAAAAATTTTGGCTGAAAACGAAGTTTTTGGGAAAAATAGCATTGAGATTCCCGAAAAATTTGTATTTTTGCGTCGTGTTTCGTAAGAAGCACGACATTTTAATTGCTCAAATCTCTGACACGAACTGCAACCTCGATGAGAGAAAAGTTGGGCAAAATCAAATACATATTAGAGTTGCGCATCATAGCGCGGACTCTACTATAATGTATTTGGGGCTGTTGCAGGCCTGTGTCAGAGTATGGCGGGTCTGCGCTTTCTTTATACTCGAAGTTAGTGCGGATTTCAGAGAGAAAGAAATTTAGTATTAACTTAAAAATAAAGAAGTATGAAGAAAAGATTATTTACTCTACTGCTCGCCCTTGTCGCGATAGCGAAGACGGCGCAAGCGCAAGTCGTTTTAGACGAAACGAATTTTCCCGACGCGAATTTCCGCTCTGCGTTAGCATCGAAGTTCGGAATTAGCGAGGGCACCGAAATCACCGCAGAGAAAATTGCTGCCACGACTTTGCTAAGAGTCAGTTCCAGAAAAATCGCCAACCTCACAGGTATCGAACATTTCACCGCGCTGACAGAGTTGTACTGCTACCGAAACCAACTGACCTCATTAGACGTATCGAGCTGCACCGCGCTGAAATACTTGGACTGCAATGGAAACCAACTAACCTCATTAGATGTGTCGGGATGCACTGAACTGACAGGGTTGGACTGCTCCGACAACCAACTAACTTCGCTCGACGTGTCGAAGAACACCGCGCTGACATGGTTGGGCTGTTCCAACAACCAACTAACTTTGCTCGACGTGTCGAAGAACACCGCGCTGACAACATTGCAATGCAGCAGCAACCAACTGACTTCGCTTGATGTGTCGGGCTGCACAGCTCTGACAGGACTGACATGCTCTGACAACCAACTAACTTCGCTCGATGTGTCGCAGAATACCGCGCTGACATATTTGTGGTGCTTTAGCAACCAACTGACCTCGCTCGGTGTGTCGGGATGCACTGCGCTGAAAGATTTGCGCTGCTACAACAACCAACTGACTTCGCTTGATGTGTCGAATAACACTGCGCTGACAATTTTGATCTGCGGCAACAACCAACTGACCTCGCTCGATGTGTCGGGCTGCACCGCGCTGACATCGTTGTCCTGCGACGGCAACCAACTGACTTCGCTTGATGTGTCGAAGAACACTGCGCTGACAGAGTTGTACTGCTTCAGAAACCAAATCAAGGGCGAGGCGATGGATGCGCTTGTAAAAGGTCTGCCGACGGTAGAAAACGGTAATTGCATGGTCATTGACACAAAGGACGAAAACGAAGGAAATGTGTGTACAAAAACGCAAGTAACTATTTCCAAAAGAAAGGGTTGGAAAGTGTATGATTATGATGGTGGTGGTACCTATAATCAAGAAACATATAGTTATGTGTACCCCGAATACGAGGGCAGCGGTCCAGAGGTCGAAGGAGTGCCTCTCAATGCCGAAAATTTCCCCGACGCAAATTTCCGTGAGGCATTGGCCAAAGAATTCGGAATTAACGAGGGAGACTGCATTACAATTACAGAAGCAGAAATTGCTTCCACGACTTTGCTAAGAGTTAGTTCCAGAAAAATCGCAGACCTCACAGGTATCGAACATTTCACTGCGCTGACAGAGTTGTACTGCGGCAGCAACCAACTGACATCGCTCGATGTGTCGAAAAACACCGCGCTGACAAGGTTGGACTGCGGCGGCAATCAACTGACATCGCTCGATGTGTCAAAGAACACCGAGCTGACATATTTACAGTGCGGCTGGAACGGCCTGACTTCGCTTGATATGTCAAATAACACCATGCTGACAGAGTTGCTCTGCTACAATAACCAACTGACTTCGCTCGATATATCAAAGAATGTTGAACTGAAATATTTGTACTGCTCTGGTAATCAACTAACCTCGCTTGAGGTATATAGGAACGACAAATTAAAAGATATTAGCTGCTACAGGAATCTGTTATCGTCTCTTGATGTTTCGAAAAATACCGAGCTGAAAACTTTGTATTGTAATGAAAATCAACTGACCTCGCTTGACGTGTCAAAAAACACCGCACTGACGAAGTTAGACTGCCGTAGCAATCAAATCAAAGGTGAGAAGATGAATGCACTTGTGGCAAGTTTACCTGCGGTGGAATGGGGTGAATTTATTGTTATTAACACAAATGATGAAAACGAAAAAAATGTCTGCACGAAGTCGCAAGTAACTGTAGCCAAAGAAAAAGGTTGGACGGTGTATGATTATAGTGGAACAAAATATCAAAAATACGAGGGCAGTGATGAACTTCTTTTGGATGAGGAGAACTTTGGCGATGCGAATTTCCGCGAGGCTTTATCGGAAATCTTGAATATAAACGAGAGCGAAGAAATTACAGAAGAAATCATCGAAAAAACGACTACGCTCGATGTTTCCGAGAAGGCGATTTCCAATTTGTCGGGTGTTGAACATTTTACGGTTCTGACAACGCTCTATTGCCATATCAATCAGATTAAAAGCGAAGAAATGGCGGCATTGATTGCAGCACTGCCCGATTTGAACAGCAATGAGGCGAAAGGTATGATGCGTGCCGAAGAAACGAATCCGCGAGCAGGTGCGCTGTATGCCTTGGATTTCACCGACGAGAACGAGCAGAATGTTTGCACGGTGGAACATGTTGCTGCTGCAAATGCCAAAGGTTGGACCGTGTATTGCAAAACCGCCAACGGTTGGCAAGAATATGACGGTGAAGTTCCAACGGGAATCCATTCAATTGACAATGGAAAATTGACAATTGACAATTGGTATTCGGTGGATGGTAAGAAAGTGAGCGGTGAGCCGAAGAACCCCGGACTTTATATCAGAAATGGCAAGAAGGTCGTGAAGTAAGACCCACCCCCGACCCCACCCCCCGGGAGGGGAGATGACAAAAAAAGAAGCGAAACTTTTTGCAGTTTCGCTTCTTTTTATCGTTTCTTTCCCTTGCCGAAAATATCGGCGTGTGAACCAGTTCGATAAAGGGATATGATGCGGATCTCGGTGTCCTTCTGGTAGAGCAGCAGCCAGTCGGGTGTGATGTGGCATTCCCAAAAGCCCTTGTAGTCACCCGTCAGCAGATGGTTGCGGAATTTAGCAGGCAGGGGTTTCCCTTGGCGCAAAAGCCTAACCACATCAAGCAGTTTCTCGATGTCCAGTCCTCGGCGGATGGCACGCTTTACGTCGCGCTCATACTGCTTGTATGTCTTTATTTCGTAAATTTGATTCATAGGGCACGCATCGCTTTTTCAAACTCCTCGAATGAGGCGTATAATGTCCCTTTGTCCTTCCCGCTTCGCACATCCTCGATAGCTTTCATCGTCTTGTCGTTGAGGTACTCGCCCATCTCAGGGTCGTAGAGACGCGGCTTTTTGACCGTCGGCTTTGTCGCCTTAATGGTTGTCACGCCACGCAGCATTTTAATGGCGCGTGTCACGTTGGCAATGTTCGTGCTGCCATCGACCGTGACCAAAAGTTGTCTTGGAATGTTCATCGTTTCCATCACATTTTCCTTTCTTTTGTTTATTTCTGCTGCAAAGATAATGATTCTTTCCGAAACGGACAAGAAAAGGGCGGAAAACTTGCGCACCGAAGTGAATCTTCATTCAGATTCCCCAGAAATAGCGGACGGAAGCGTAGAGTTCGGCAGCGAGGATATAGACGAGCCAAAGGCTCGCGCACTTGCTAAAACCGACGGTCAGTGAGTGGAGGACGTCGCTGAGGGTGTTGAGGCGGGCGGTTGTGAGGCCGTAGGTGAGGGCGAGCACGGTGACGGCAAAACAGAGGAAGGGAACGAGGCCGTCGGAAAAGGCGGAGGGGAACAACTGGCCAGTCGCACTGAGCAGCGGTGCTTGCGGAATGAGGGTCAGCAGCAGCAGAACGGCGACGAACAGCACGATTTCAATGGCGACGAAGCGCAAGGCTGAGCGTTGGCGGAACGTGAAGGGTCGGCGCAGGTCGAAAAGACCGCTCGACACAACCGCACCGTAGGCCACACTGCCCAAAATCAGCCACGCGAGCAAGGGCGTGAGCAGGTTTTGGGCGAATGTGCCGAACAGCCAGCGGATGCCCTCGCTACTGAGCAGCGACCGCATCGGAAGGTCGGGCCACGCGGCTGTGACAAACCACGAGCCCAGAATGAGCAGCAACTGCGCCACGGCAAGCGTCAGCACCAAGTGGTTTACGACTTTGCGAAGTGTCATTTATTGTTCGTCTGCCTGAAGGTTGTCGATGTCGAGAATGCGCAGTTCGAGGGCGCGGACGACGAGTCGCGTCGCATTGACTCCGTAGCCGCCGTTGCCTTCGGGAAAGAGCTTTTGCACGAGTTCGTTCTGCCGCTTTTCAAGGCTTTTCACGCCGAAAGGCATTCCGCGCAGGTTGGTGATTTGCTCCTTCGTGTAGCCGAGGGCGAGATGGCGCAGAAAACGCTCGTCGTATTCGTCGATTTCGTAGTCGATAAAGGCTTCCTGACGCATCAGTTGCGAGCCGACGCTGTGCTTGAACCGCTCGACGATTTTCGTGAGAATCGGCTCGTTGAACACCATCGTCTTGCCGTCCATCACGCTCGAAACATCGCCACGCGTCAGCAGTTCGCCACTTTTCAGGATGATGCCGTCGCAACCTGCATCGAGCACATCGACCCAGAGTTTTTCGTTGAGGATTTCGCCCGTGAAAATCAGCACTTTCACCTGCGGATAAGCCTCTTTCGTATAGCGGCAGATTTCCACGCCGACGGTGGTCGATCCGCCGAGTCCGAGGTCGAGCAAAACCAAGTCGGGCACCTGTTTCTTGAGCAGTTTCAGGTAGGTTTGCTCGTTTTCGGCAGTTCCGATGATTTCCGCCTCGGGAATGTCGTTTTTGAAGATTCCCTGCGTGCCTTTCAGTTCGAGTGGCACGTCTTCTACGATGATTACTTTAAAAGGTTCCATATCTGTTTTGTTAATGTGATGACAATTTTTTCTGAGTTATTTTCGCGCACGGCCTGTATTCCGCAAGCTCTGGCGTTGGCTGCCTCGCCGAAATCGCGCACGATCTGGCGGCAGAGGAAGTAGTCGAAGTCGATGGTGAGCGGCGTGAAAAGTTGGGTGCGCTGCTGGTCGGTGAGTTGCAGCGACGGCATTTCCACGAAGATTTTGACATAGTCGTGCGGCGCATCGACGTCGGAAGCCACAGGCTCGGTTCCGCCGTGTTTTTTCAGGATTTCAAAGAGATAATCGAGCAGGTCGCGGTCGATTCGCTGCGTGCCTTCGACCTGCCGCATCGCCTGCGCACTGAGCATCGTGTAGAGTTCTTTGTAATAAGACGCTAACTCGGCGATGGCGGTGAAATCTTTGGGCGATTGCGAAGCCGATTCTGAATCCGATTCCGAAGAATTTTCCGAAGTCGATTCCGAAGAATTTTCCGACGGCAGCAGATGGCGGATTCGCGACGGATAGTACATCGTTTCGTGCTTGAGCGTCGAGAGGCAGTTGTCGAGCACGTTGTTGCTGATGTGCAGTCGGTCGTTTTCGTATTGCAGACAGTTCAGAGCGTCCTCCGCCAGTTCGATGTCGTCCTGCAAAACCTTGTCGGCTTCCATCGACTGCTGAAGCGAATCGGAAATCTGCCCGACGAGTTCGTCGAGCGAGCCGTATTTCTCGTCGGTCATCGTCGTCTTGTCCGCCCACAGCTGCTGAATATTCTTCAATTTTTCCTCAGGCGAAGCGTTGCTGAGCAGCGTCTGGTTGATTCGATTGACGCGCTCGACGTTGTATCTGTAGGCCAAGCGATGGCGATAATACAGGAAATAATAGGCCGGAAAAATCGTCAGAAGCAGGACGATCAGGAGGATGATCGCCACGTTTTTGTCGGTTTCCGACTTCTGCATCACGCGGCAATAATTGTCGAGCGTCTTGTCGGCTGAAAGTTCGCGGAAAAGTTGCGTATATACCTTATTATTATAGGTGTAGAGTTCCCAGCGATGCAGCGCGAGAGCCGCCACAGCCGCCTCGTTTCGGATGTCGAGAACGACCTCGTAGTTCATTGGAATGCTGTCTTTGTACCACTGTAATTCGGTTGGAAGCGTAGTCGTTTCCTCGTAATCTTTCATAAAACGATCCAACGGAGGAAAACCATCGAAACCAAGCTGAAGCCGTTGCATATTCAAATAATGGCGACAACTGTCGGCGAAGGCCAAAGTTCGATTGAAATCGCCTCGGATGTTGCAATAATACGCGCTATCGGCGAAGGCTGCGGCTTGGATTTCCATTTTCGTCGATTTTTCGGAAGATTTCGTCGAAAATTCATTGATTTCGGTCGAAATTTCGGAAGATTTTGGAAGATTTTGAGCATTGACAAACAACGACGAAGCCGAAAAAACAATCAACGTCATCATTCGCAGAACGCCTTTCGGCAAACGGAACCAGAAGCGGCTTCCCCTACCCTGCTCGCTCTCGGCGGCAATTTCGCAAACGCTGAAAATCTTGCTGATTTTTCGGTATTTTTCGATGATTCCCTTGCAGTTTCTCAGGCCGAAACCATTCGACTGCGTCGGCTGATGGGTCGTGAAAAGCGTCGAAAGTTGCTCCTCGCTCATTCCGCAGCCCGTGTCGCTCACCGAAATTTCCACGTAATCGTCGGCGGCAGTCGAAGAAATCTTGACGCGACCGCCTTCCTGCGTGAATTTTCGGGCGTTGTCGGCCATCGTGTTGATCATAAACAGCGTCAGCGTCTTGTCGGCCTTCACGATTTCCGCCGTGTCCTCCACCGCGAAGTCGATTCCCTTGATTTGGAACGCCATCCGACCGCGCTTCACCATCTCGAACAGCGTCTGAAGCGGGAAACTCTCGATCCGCAGGTTCAACTCGCCCTGCCGCATCTGAATCCAGTCGGTCAGAACGCCGTTGTATTCGTTGATTTTGTCGGTCAGTTCGGCGACATAAGCACAGCGTTCCTGACGCACTTGCGCGTCTTCACGCGTCGTCATCAGTCGGCGAACTTCGTTCAAAATTCGGTCGATGAACGGCGTGATGATGTTCACGAGCGACACCTTCGCCCGCTGTTCCAGATTGCGTTTTTTGTTGTTGAGAATATGCTGTCGCGTCAGCGCGATTTGTTCGCGGATTTCCTCCTCGTGTTCCTCCAATTCCCGATGGTTTTCGAGTGCCGTCTGTTCCCATTTTTCAAGCGGTTCGAGCAGCGATTCCGTCGTGAAAAGTTGGTCGTTTTTCCGACGCAGGCGATGGAACAAAAACAGCATCACGAGCACGAGCAGAATCATCACCAAAACCGCCGCAATCATCGTGTTCAACTGGCGCGACGACTGTCGGAGTTGGTCGGCACGCGCTTCGAGTTGGCGGTCTTGTCGCGTCCGCTCCTGCATATCGAGGTAGATGTTTCGGTTGATGTCGCTGCGCGTCTTGTCGTCGATGGCGGAATAAAGCAGGCTGAACTGCTCTCGGATGCTTGCCACGAGGTCGGGCGCACGATTGATGACGGTGTCGCGTTCAAGCGCGTTCAGCAGGCAGATTTCCGCCGACTGATAGTCGCCGATGTCCCAGAAACACTCGGCCAGAGTTCGGTACGCGCCCGCAATCTGATAGACGTCGCCGTAGTCGGTGAACAGTTGCAGCGCACGTTGCGCCAAGTAGCCTGCGAGCAGCGTGTCGGCCATCTCGTCGGGATTGATCAGCGCCAACGCAGGCGCATTTTCAACCTTCATTCGCGCCCGAAAATCGGCATCTTTCAGGTGTTCGCTCATCGCTTGCAGCGCCTGAGCCTCGAAAAACGTGTAGCCGCCGCCGTGCGCCAACTGATAGCAACGCACGAGATGTTCAAATTCGCGGTCGCTGACTTCCTCCTTCGTCGCCGCCTCGACAATGCCGCCCGAACCGATGTTATAAAGATAATTCAGCAGTTGCGCCGTATCCGAAGGCGTTTCGTGGCGCAAATCGAGCGAGTTCATCGCCGCCTGCGACTGCTCCGTGAGTCCGACATAATAAAAATAGGTGGATTCGACGATGGCCAACTCCGACTCGGCATAGACAAATCGCCGCAACTGATGCTCGGAAAGTCGGCTCCGCTCCTCTCCGATTCGCTTCAAATGGCGTTTCGCCCGCTCGCGATAGTCGTAAAAAAGCTTGTTTTCCGACTCACGCTGACACAGCCGCATCCACTGCACATCGGCGACAAGTCGTTCAATCAAATTGTCGGTCGAAACGCTGTCCAACTGCCGTTTCGCACGGTCGTAGTCCATCTTCGCAATGCTCACGAAAGCCAAATGATTCATCGCCTCAGCCCGTCCGTCGGCATAGTCGGAAGAGGCTTCGTAGGCGCGTTCCGCATAGACTCGGGTGGAATCGAGCGAACGATAGTGATAGGCATACGCCAAATCGTTCAACTCGTCTGCCGAATCGTGGTTTTTCGACGTGCAAGCTGAAAGAATCAATAGGATGAGAAATGCGAAATTTCGTAATTCCATAGGCGCAAAGATAGGAAATAAATCTCGAAAACACAAATTTTTTGGGCAAATTAGCGTGTAATATCAGATTTTTTACTATTTTTGCAGGCAAATAATCATTTAAAAACCTAAAATTATGAGATTAGACGGAAGAAGAGAGAGTCAGAATGTCGAGGATCGCCGCGGTATGAGCACGGCGACGAAAGCCGGAATCGGCGGCCTCGGAGGTATTATTATGATTGCCCTTTTCACGCTGCTCGGCGGTGGAAATCTGGGCGATGTGGTGACGCAAGTCGTGCAAAATGGCGGTCTGGGAATGGTTCAGGAAGAACAGATGGACGGTCAGCGCGAATTCACCGAAGAAGAACAGGAACTCGCCAAGTTCTCGCGTCAGGTGCTCGCCGCCACGGAGGACGTTTGGACGGACGTGTTCCAGAAGATGGGTCGCAAGTATCAGCCGCCCACGCTCGTGCTGTTCACCAACCGCGTCAATTCGGCCTGTGGAACGGCTTCGTCGGCAGTCGGACCGTTCTATTGCTCGGGCGACCAGAAACTCTACATCGACCTGAGTTTCTTCACGACGATGAAGAAGCAACTCGGTGCCGACGGCGACTTTTCGTATGCCTACGTGATTGCCCACGAGGTCGGCCACCACGTTGAAAACCTGCTCGGCATCCTCGGAAAAGCCCATCAGCAGATGAACCAGACCGACAAGGTTTCGGCCAACAAAATCAGCGTGCGCCTCGAACTCCTCGCCGACTACTACGCCGGCGTGTGGGCCCACTACGACGACAAGGAATACAACTCATTGGAGGCCGGCGATGTGGAGGAAGCCATCGACTGCGCCCAGAAAATCGGCGACAACTACCTGCAAAAGAAGGCTCAGGGCTACGTTCAGCCCGAATCGTTCACGCACGGAACCTCGGCACAGCGTCAGAAATGGCTCAGCCTCGGCATCAGAAGGGGCGATATGCAAGTTACCACTTTCGGAATTCCTGAAAGCGAGTTGTAAACTGTTCTGACGACGAAAAATAAAGGGGAAGTTTTCACGCTTCCCCTTTGTGATATTCGCACAGTGCATCGATTGGTGTAGCAAGGATTTTTCCGACTTGGAAACCTTCTTGTTCGGCGGCCTCGCGCAGTAGTTTTTCGTAATGACAAGCAATGCTTCCCACGAAATTCACGGCGAGGTCGCGACGGTCGTAAGGCACGATGTTATGACGAAAAAATCGGCGGAAATTGTCGATAACAAGCGTTTTCAGCGCGTCGTTGTCGATGTGGCGACCTATATATAAAGAGGTGGACGCGAGGAAACGGTTGGGCATCGGTTCGCGATAGACCTTTCGGATGATTTCGTCGAGCGAAAGTCCCGTTTCTGCCAGAAAACCGTCGCGAAGTTCGGCTGGCAACAAACCTTTGAAAATCGCGTTGAGAAAAGCCTTTCCGAGTGCCGAGCCACTGCCCTCGTCGCCGAGAATATAACCCAACGCAGGCGTATTCGCAACGATTTTTTCGCCATCAAAAAGACACGAATTTGAGCCCGTTCCGAGGATGCAGGCGATGCCTTCCGAGTGACCGCAAAGCGCACGAGCCGCGCCAAGCAAATCGGAGAAGAAGCCCCCCTCAATCCCCCCAACTGGGGGGACGGTTGCAGAAGCTGAACCGATGGCAGCAAACGGCGACCCTGCGGCGAAAGCCTGTTGAAACGCCTGCTCCATCTTCCCGACAAACTCCGAGCGGATGCCTGCGCCGTAGAAATGAATGTCAATCGGCGCGTCCGTCGGAATTTCCGTCAGCAATTCGCATTGCAGAATCCCGATGATTTCCGCCTCAGACATCAAAACCGGGTTCAAGCCCTGCGTCTGAAACAATTTTCGTCCATTCTCGTCGAGCAGCACCCAGTCCGTCTTCGTGCTCCCGCTGTCAGCCACGAGCACCCTTCTATTTCGATTGTTTAACTTCATATCGCTCAATTTTTCTGCAAAAATACAAAAATTTTCCCTCTTTTTTCGTATCTTTGCAGCAAAATTCATGAAGAATGATGAAAAAATCGATTTTTATACTCTTTTTATTGCTAAAATTCTGCCTGCCGAGCCACGCGGTGCTGAAGGAGAAGGACATCGACAACACGCTGTCGGTGTTGCGCACGGAACTCACGAAATTCCATTCGGAACTGGAGCGGCAAAGCGGTTTCATGAAGGAGGAGCAGACAGCGATTCGGAAGAATCTTTTCGGCGTACTGAACCGCTCGAACCAGAACTCGCTGATGCTCTATTCGCAGAAAACGGGCTACATTTTCGACCTGACCTACGCCTGCCACGAGGCAACGGAGCAGTATCAGGAATTTCAGCGGAATGTAATGCCGTTTCGCGTGTTTGTGGAGCAGGCGAACAACGACATTGCGCGCTACGACAGCCTGATTGTGAACTTGTCGAATATGCCGACGATGGCGCTTTCCGACCGTGCGAAAATCGACCGAAACGTGTGTCTGACGCTGGCGATGAACATCCGGCAGACGCTGAAGGACAACCGCGACCAACTGAACGACTACATCGGCTACTACAAAAACACCGAACAGCAACTGAAAAACCTCAACGACTACGCGAACAAGCGCTATTTGGACATTCAGACGAGCATTTTCAAGAATCGGGGCGAGAATTATTTCAGCGTTTTGAGAAACTTGAGTGGAAACGTGCGCGACACGCGGCAGGCCATCATCGAGAAGTATCAATCGTACAACAAAGTGCGCTCCGACTGGGATGTGCGCATCATTCTCTTCCTTTTCGTCGGACTGCTGATCTACAGCCTCATCTCCTTCGCCGTCACGTTTTTGGCCGTGCGCGTACTGCTGCCGAAACGCTTCCAGACCGAGTCGTTCATGGCGAAGCGCACGTGCATCATCATGACTGCGGCGGTGGTGTTGTTGGCCATCATTCTCGGCATTATCCGCGCCGTGACCGACCAGAATTTCCTCATCATGGCGTCGAAATTGCTCGTGCAATACACATGGCTGCTCGGCGTGATTTTGATTTCGTTGCTGCTGCGACTCGACGGCTCGCAAATCAAGAGCGCGTTTCGGATTTACGCGCCGCTCATCTTTATGGGATTGCTGATTATTGTATTCCGTATCGTATTGATTCCCAATGATTTCGTCAATTTGATCCTACCATTGCTTCTACTCGTTTGTATGCTTTGGCAGTGGCGCGTCATTCGGAAATACAATCGAAATATTCCGCGCAGCGACGTTTTCTATACTTACATTTCGCTCTTCGTTTTCGCCGCGTCGGTCGGCTGTTCGTGGCTCGGCTACACGCTCGCCAGCGTGCAGTTGCTCATCCTCTGGATTATGCTGCTGACCTGCATCCTGACGCTCACCTGCATTTCGGGTTGGCTGAAGTCGTATGCGCTGCGCAAAAACATCGAAACGAAGCCCATCACCTCGACGTGGTTTTTCCGCTTCCTCACGACGGTGATGCTGCCCGTACTCGGCGTGTTTTCCGTGCTTTTCTCGTTCTACTGGGCCGCCGACGTATTCAATTTGAGCGAGGCCACGCGCCACTTTTTCAACCAAAAATTCATCGAATCGAAGAACATCGTCATCAGCGTCCGCTCGATTGCGCTCGTGGTGAGCCTTTTCTTCCTCTTTAAATACATCAACCAGACGCTCCAGAGCCTGCTCCGACTCTATTTCGAGAAGAGCGACATCTCGACCGCCGGAACGCGCAGCCTGATGACGAAAAACATCGTGCAAATCGCCGTTTGGGGCGCTTGGCTGCTGATTTCGCTCAGCATTATGAAGGTGAACAACACGTGGCTCGTGGTCGTTTCGGGCGGTCTTTCGACGGGTATCGGTTTCGCCCTGAAAGACATCATCGAGAACATCTACTACGGCATTTCGCTGATGGCAGGACGCATCAAAATCGGCGACTGGATCGTCTGCGATGGCATACGCGGAAAAGTGTCGGCCATCAACTACACTTCGACGATGCTCGAAGCCACCGACGGCTCGGTGATTGCCTTTACAAACAGCCAACTTTTCACGAAAAACTGCAAAAATCTGACGAAAAATCACGGTTACGAACTCGTTGTGCTCGAAGTCGGCGTGGCCTATGGGACGAACATCGCCGAGTGTCGCCGCCTGCTCGTCGAGGCCATCAAGGAACTGCACATCACCGACCCGAAGAAAGAGCCGAAAATCACGGTGAAAAGTTTCGAGGACAGTTCCGTCAATCTGAAAATTTTCGTCTGGCTGCCCGTGATTTCGCAGGCGACCGACACGGGTCGCGTTCTCGAAACCGTCTATGAAACGCTCACCGAGAACAACATCCAGATTCCGTTCCCGCAGCGAGATATTCACTTGATTAGTAACTAAAACATTGATATTCAAAGAAATATGACGATAGATTCACAACAAAATAGGACGACAGAAAAAAATCCAGTCATCATCGCAGGCCCCTGCGTCATCGAGTCGGCTGAACTGCTCGACACCGTCGCACAAGAACTTGTGCGCATCAATCGGACGCTCGGCACTGACATCATTTTCAAGGCATCGTTCGACAAGGCGAATCGCACGAGCATCGCTTCGTTTCGCGGTCCGGGCTTGGAACGCGGACTCGAAATGCTCGCCGAAGTGAAGGCGAAGCACGGCCTCCGCATCCTCACCGACATCCACGAGGCGTGGCAGGCTGCGCCGGTCGCCGAAGTGTGCGATGTGCTGCAAATTCCGGCGTTTCTCTGTCGTCAGACCGACTTGCTCGTGGCTGCGGCGCGGACGGGTCGCACGGTGAACATCAAAAAGGCGCAGTTTCTGAGCGGTCGCGATATGCGCTACCCTGTCGAGAAGGCTCGCGACGCCGGTGCGCAGGAAGTTTGGCTCACGGAGCGCGGCAACGCCTTCGGCTACAACAATCTCGTGGTCGATTTCCGCAACATTCCCGATATGCTCGACATCGTGCCGACGGTCATTATGGACTGCACCCACAGCGTACAGCGACCCGGCGCAGGCGACGGAAAAACCTCTGGCGACCGCCGATTTGTGCCGTCGATGGCGTTGGCGGCGAAGGCTTTCGGCGCAACAGGCTACTTCTTCGAGGTGCATCCCACGCCCGACCTCGGTCTGAGCGATGCCGCGAATATGTTGGAACTTGATAAACTCGAAAAAGTAGTTCAGGAGTTGCTGGAGTTCAGAAGTTGCAGACAATAGCACTCTTCACTCTTCACTCTTCATTATTCACTATTCACTCTTCACTAATCACTAATCACTAAAACATGAAATCCCCCAAAGAATACGCCATTCAGGTCATCCGCGACGAAGCGCAGGCCGTGCTCGACCTCATTCCGAAACTCGACGAGCAGTTCGACCGCGCCGTGGAACTCATCTATCGCTGCCACGGAAAAGTCATCGTGACAGGTGTCGGAAAAAGCGGACAAATCGGCGCGAAAATCGCCGCCACGCTCGCCTCGACCGGCACACCCTCGTTTTTCATCAATCCACTCGACGTTTTCCACGGCGACCTCGGCGTGATGACGCGCGACGACGTGGTTCTGGCCATCAGCAACTCCGGCCTGACCGACGAACTGCTGCGCTTCATTCCGATGCTGCTCCACATGCAAGTACCCATCATCGGCATGAGCGGCAACGGCGACTCGCTGCTCGCGAAATATTCGACGATTCATCTGAACGTACACGTCGAAAAAGAGGCTTGTCCGCTGAACCTCGCGCCGACAAGTTCGACCACCGCGCAACTCGTCATGGGCGACGCGCTCGCCATCGCACTCATGGAAAAGCGCAATTTTAAACCGAAGGATTTCGCGCAGTTCCATCCGGGCGGTGAACTCGGACGGCGACTGCTGACAACCGCCGGCGACGTGATGCGCAGCGACGATCTGCCCGTCATTCCGAAGGAAATGCACCTCGGCGAAGCCATCATCCACGTGAGCAAGGGCAAACTTGGGCTTGGCGTGTCGCTCGAAGACGGAAAAATCGCCGGCCTCATCACCGACGGCGACATCCGACGCGCCATGGAGCGGTGGCAGGCCGATTTCTTCAACCACACCGTCAGCGACATTATGACGCGACAGCCGAAAACGGTACTTCCGACGACGAAAATCACTGAGGTTCAACGCATTATGCAGCAGCACAAGATTCACACGGTGCTCGTCGGCGACCAAGAACGCCATCTACTCGGCGTGGTCGATCATTATTCGTGTATGATATAAATAAGGTGTTGGGTGTTGAATGTTGGGTGTTGAATGTTGAGAATAAATTGTTAAAAAGATGAATAAATACCATCGATTCCTGAAAAAATGGCTCCCCACCCTTGTAGGGAGGGGTCGGGGG
>JAFYJH010000095.1 GCA_017538195.1 Prevotella sp. | reverse complement strand
GCAGAATCTTGTCGAACGCACCCGTAATATGGAAGCCGAGGGCAGGAACATTTTTAGCCCCCTCCAACCTCCCCCCACTGGGGGAGGCCTCTTGTCCGTCAGGTTTACAAAGGAAAATATCTTGCACTTCGGAACTCCCCCTCCAGTGGGAGGGGGCAGGGGGGAGGCTTTTTATCTCATCTTTCGTCAAATATCGTTTGTTTGAAGCCCCGAAATCCAGTTTGTTTCGGTATTCGTACTGCTTCACCGAGCCCATAATCGGCAGAAACTCGCAGCCGTCGGCGGAAGTGCCGGGTTGGGGTAGGGCGAGGTGCCCGATGCGCGTCAGTTGGTCGAAAACCTGCTTTTCCTTGAATTTCAACTGTTCTTTGTAGGGCAGATGTTGCCATTTGCAGCCGCCGCACGTGCCAAAATGCTGACAGCGAGGAACTTCGCGCACATCGCTCAGTTTGTGGAAACGAATGACTTCCGCCTCGGCGTAGCTGTGTTTTTTCCGCTTCACCTGCAAATCGACCACATCGCCCGGCACACACCACGGCACAAACACAACCAATTGGCTCTCAGGCGTTCCGTCGTGCGCCGGAATGGTGATTCTCACAAGCGACTTGCCCTCGGCGGCAACGTCGGTAATCGTTACGTTCTCGAAAATCGGTAAGGGTTTCTTCTTTCGTGCCATTTTCGTCATTTTTTTCGCTTGATTGTCAATTTTGTTGATTCTGTTTCACCTTTTCAACATAGGCATCGATGACGGCTATGGCTGTTATATTGACAATGTCGCGAACTGTTGCCCCGAAATCAACGAAATGGATCGGTTTGTTCAGACCCATTTGAATCGGACCGATGATTTCCACGTTGGAATTGATGGACTGCAACATTTTGTAACTTGAACGCGCCGATACGAGGTCTGGAAAAACGAGCGTATTGACGTTTTTCCCATTCAGTTTCGTAAATGGATACAGTTCGTCCCGCTGTTCTGTGTTGAGGGCGAATCCAATCTGCATTTCGCCGTCAATCGCCAAGTCGGGGTTTAGTTGCTGCATCTGTTGGACGGCATTTTTCACTTTTTGGGCTCCCGTGCATTGGTCGCTTCCGAAATTGGAATGGGAAATCATTGCCATAACGGGTGTGTCGTTGAAGAATCGCACGGTTTGTTCGGCCAAACGAGCAATATCGACAAGTGTTTCCGTGTCTGGATTTTGATTCACGAGCGTATCGGCAATGTAAAGCGTTCCGCGTTGCGAATTGATGATGTGCATCGTGGCCAAAGTCTTGTTTTCCGGGCGTATTCCAATGATTTCATTGACAACTTTGAGCGTGTTTGAATAGCGCGTATAAAGACCTGTGATGAATGCGTCGGCCTCGCCAGTTTCCACCATCATCATGCCAAAATAGTTGCGCTCGTACATCTTGTCACTTGCTTCCGCGAAGGTATATCCTTCCCTTTTCCTCTTTTCCGTAAGAATTCGGGCATATCGCTGTCTTCTGTCATATTGTGACGGATGGCGAAGGTTGATCACTTCTATTCCGTCAAGGCTCAAGTCGAGTTCTTTGGCGAGTTTGGTGATGATTTCGTCGTTTCCCAACAGAATGGGAACGCAAAGTTTCTCTGCCTTGGCTTGAACGGCTGCCCGAAGCATGGTGGGATGGGCTCCCTCCGCAAAAACAACACGCTGAGGATGTGCCGAAGCCGTCGCATAGAGTTTTTGCGTGAGTTTCGTTTCCTGTCCAAGCATCACCGACAGCGATTTCTTGTATTCATCCCAATCTTCAATGGATGTACGGGCAACGCCACTTTCCACCGCAGCCTTGGCGACCGCCGAACTGACTTCCGTGATCAGTCGGGGATCGACTGGTTTTGGGATGAAATAATCTGGGCCGAATGTCAGGTTGTTCACCTTGTAAATATCGTTCACGACATCGGGGACAGGCTCTTTGGCCAAACGTGCAATGGCATGGACAGCCGCCATTTTCATTTCCTCGTTGATGGCTGTGGCGTGTACGTCGAGGGCTCCACGGAAAATATAGGGGAAACCGATGACATTATTGATTTGATTCGGATAATCGGTGCGACCTGTTGCCATCAGAACATCTGGGCGAGCCTCCATCGCGTCTTCGTAGCTGATTTCAGGAGTTGGATTGGCCAATGCGAAAATAATGGGCTGGTCGGCCATGGAGCGAACCATCTCTTTGGTAAGGATGTTTCCTTTGGACAGGCCGACAAAAACGTCTGCTCCGCGAATGGCCTCTTCGAGCGTGTGGATGTCGCGTCGTTCTGTGGCAAACAACTTTTTCTGTTCCGTCAAGTTGGGTCTGTCAGAGGTGATAACGCCCTTGGAGTCCAGCATGATGACATTTTCCTTGCGCACACCCAATGCACAATATAGTTTTGTGCACGAAATAGCCGCTGCACCGGCTCCATTCACAACGAGTTTGGCATCCTCGATGTTCTTCCCAACGACTTCCAACGCATTTTTCAAACCGGCGGCAGAAATAATCGCCGTTCCATGCTGATCGTCGTGCATCACGGGAATGTCGAGTGTCCGTTTCAGACGCTCTTCAATGTAGAAACATTCGGGAGCCTTGATGTCTTCAAGATTGATTCCTCCGAAAGTCGGGGCAATGCGCTCGACAGCCTCGCAAAATTTTTCGGGGTCAGCCTCGTCCACTTCAATGTCGAAGACATCAATTCCACCATAAATCTTGAAAAGCAAGCCCTTTCCTTCCATCACGGGTTTTCCGCTGATTGCCCCGATGTCGCCCAAGCCCAACACGGCTGTGCCATTGGAAATGACTGCAACCAGATTCCCCTTGTCAGTATATTTGTAGGCATCGTCTGGATTCTGTTGGATTTCAAGACACGGAAATGCCACACCGGGCGAATACGCAAGCGACAAATCTGTTTGTGTGTGATAGTTTTTGGTGGGTTTTACCTCGATTTTTCCCGGACGTCCGTCCATGTGATACTGCAACGCCGCTTCTTTTGTAATTTCAGCCATAATGAAAGATTTTTGTTGATTTTCGTGCAAAGGTACTATAAATCTCGTAAAAAGTGACGTATTTAGATTTTTTTTTGTACTTTTTTTGAGATTTTTTCTTTGCTATTTGCCTATTTCTTTGTACCTTTGCAGCCGCAAAGAATTTCAAACAATTAAATACCCAAAAGAATTTATGTCACAGAAAAATGGACACATTTCGCAGATTATCGGCCCTGTCATCGACGTGTATTTCGACACCGAGGGACAGGATGCCGAGAAGATTCTGCCCAAGATTCACGATGCCCTGAAGATTGACCGAGGCGACGGTCGCACGCTGATTGTCGAAGTGCAGCAGCACATCGGCGAGGACACGGTGCGCTGCGTGGCTATGGACAACACCGACGGACTGCATCGCGGACTGGAGGCCGTGCCGATGGGAACGCCCATCCAAATGCCTGCCGGCGACCAAATCAAAGGCCGTATGCTCAACGTGATTGGACAGCCGATCGACGGTATGAGCGACCTCTCGATGGAGGGCGCGTACCCGATTCACCGCGAGGCGCCGACGTTTGAGCAACTTTCGACGAAGAAGGAGATTCTCTCGACGGGAATCAAGGTCATCGACCTGCTCGAACCGTATATGAAGGGCGGTAAAATCGGTCTTTTCGGCGGTGCCGGCGTAGGAAAAACGGTGCTGATTATGGAGTTGATCAACAACATCGCCAAGGGTCACAACGGCTTCTCGGTGTTTGCCGGAGTAGGCGAGCGCACCCGCGAGGGTAACGACCTGATTCGCGAGATGATTGAGTCGGGCGTGATTCGCTACGGCGAGAAGTTCCGCAAGGCGATGGACGAGGGCAAATGGGACCTTTCGTTGGTCGATCCCGAAGAGTTGAAGAAGTCGCAGGCCACGCTGGTCTATGGACAGATGAACGAGCCCCCGGGCGCACGTGCGAGCGTGGCTTTGTCGGGTCTGACGGTGGCCGAGGGCTTCCGCGACGGCGGCGGCAAGGACGGCGGTGCAGCCGACATCCTCTTCTTCATCGACAACATTTTCCGCTTCACGCAGGCAGGTTCCGAGGTTTCAGCTCTGCTGGGTCGTATGCCTTCGGCTGTGGGTTATCAGCCGACGCTGGCTTCGGAAATGGGAACGATGCAGGAGCGAATCACTTCGACGAAAACGGGTTCGATTACCTCTGTTCAGGCCGTTTACGTGCCTGCCGACGACTTGACCGACCCCGCACCTGCCACGACTTTCACCCACTTGGACGCTACGACCGTGCTCGACCGTAAAATTGCCGAGTTGGGCATCTATCCGGCGGTCGATCCGCTGGGTTCCACCTCGCGAATCCTCGATCCGCTCATCGTCGGCAAGGCTCACTACGACTGCGCCCAGCGCGTGAAGGAGATTTTGCAGCGTTACAAGGAGTTGCAGGACATCATCGCCATCCTCGGTATGGACGAACTCTCGGACGAGGACAAACTGACGGTGAACCGTGCCCGTCGCGTGCAGCGATTCCTCTCGCAGCCGTTCTCGGTGGCCGAGCAGTTCACGGGACTCCTCGGCGTGATGGTCAGCATCGAGGACACAATCAAGGGCTTCAACGCGATTCTCGACGGCGAGGTCGATGACCTGCCCGAGCAGGCGTTCCTCAATGTCGGTACCATCGACGATGCGAAGGCGAAGGCGCAGAAGTTGCTCGAAGCAGCGAAGGCTTAGTGTTGAATGTTGAATGTTGATGGTTGAATTGTCGCCTTCGGCGATTAAGAATTAAGAATTAAGAATTGAAAATTCACAATCGCAGCGAAGCGAGAATCATTCAAAAATCAAAATTCAAAACTAAAAAGTCGAAAAGATGTTACAACTGAAGATAGTTTCACCCGAGAAAATCGAGTTTGAGGGCGAGATAGAGAGCGTATCAGTTCCCGGAACACTGGGACAGTTCGAAATCCTCGTCAATCACGCGCCGATTATCTCGTCGCTTGAGAAGGGAACGGTGACTTACACGACGCCGACCGGCTCACATTCCATCGAAATTTTCGGTGGATTTGCCGAGGTGCAGAAAAACGAAGTGAGCCTCTGCGTGGAAATCAACGAGAATGAATAAAATAGTGAACACATACCTGCGACAGAGCATCTGTCTGACGGCGGGCCTGAGCCTGCTGGCACTGCTCTATGCCAACCTCTGGGGCGACAAGGAACAGATGGTTGTGCCCATCGTCGTTTCGGCTGTGTTCCAACTCGTTGCCAGCATCGCCTACGGAATGGTCTGGCGGAAAGTCGCCTCGTCGTCGCCCGGCAGCCTTCCCACGCTCTACTTGGCAGCCTCGGCCATCAGAATGTTCGCCGCCATCGCCACGGTGGTGATATTCCTCTTTTTGGTCGATGATCGGGCTTCCATCACCGCGTTTGTCATCACCTTCCTGAGTTTCTACTTCGTGATGCTCATCCACGATACGTGGTACTTTGTCAAGGTTGAGAAAAAGATTCAACAAAAATCTATAAATTAAAGAAAATGAGATACTTACTTTTATGTCTAACCCTCTTATTTTCCGTCGGCACACCCGTGTCGGCGAATGAAGGCGAGGGCGTGGATGTGAAGGAAATCGTGCTCGGTCACATGGCCGATGCCTACGAGTGGCACATCACCACCTACGGAGGCAAGCACATCAGCATTCCTCTGCCCGTGATTGTCAGAAGCGAGGCCACCGGCGAGTGGCACGCCTTCTGCAGTTCGCGCATCGAGGAAGCCGCCCACGAGGGCAAGGACTACAAGGGATTCTTCTTCAACGAGGAGAAAAACGGCAAAATCTACGAGCGGATGCCCGACGGCTCGACGGTTCGACCGTGGGACATCAGCATCACCAAGTCGGTGCTGCAAATCTGGATTGTCGTGGCCATTATGCTGGCGATTTTCCTCGGTTGCGCCCGTTGGTACAAGAAGCACGACGCCACGAAAGACGCGCCGAAAGGCTTTGTGGGAGCGGTGGAAATGCTCGTGATGACGATTCACGACGACTTAATCAAAGATTCCATCGGCGAAAAGCACTACAAGCCCTACGCGCCCTATCTGCTGACGGCCTTCTTCTTCATTCTGATTACCAATCTGTTAGGCTTGCTGCCGGTGTTCCCCGGCGGTGCCAACGTGACGGGAAACATCAACATCACGTTTTTCCTCGCGCTCTGCACGATGCTCGCCATCAACCTGTTTGGCAACAAGGAATATTGGAAGGAGATTTTCTGGCCCGACGTTCCGGCCTTCCTGAAGGCTTATCCCGTCGCCATTATGCCTGTCATCGAGGTTTTCGGCATCATCACCAAGCCCTTCGCGCTGATGGTTCGTCTGTTTGCGAATATGATGGCTGGCCACGCGATTATCCTGTCGTTCACGGCGATTATCTTCATCGGATGGTCGCTCAACGCGGCACTTGGAAGCGGTCTGACGCTGCTCAGTTTCGTGATGATGCTGTTTATGAACTGTCTGGAGTTCCTTGTGGCGTTCATCCAAGCCTACGTGTTCACGATGTTGTCGGCTGTGTTCATCGGTTTGGCGCATCCGGAGCACGAACAAGCCCATTAAAATTTTGCCCCCTAAATTAGGGGGTTGGGGGTCTTAAAAACAAATAATATAATATAGTATAGAAAGAGATTTTTAATAACAAATAGTATTAACGGGTGGTCGCAAGACCCCCATCCCCCTAACTTAGGGGGCTTAAAAAAATTAAAAAATTATGATTACATCATTGATTTTACAAGCAGCAGCAGGAGCTGGTCTTGCTAAGTTTGGTGCCGGTATCGGCGCAGGTATTGCAGCAATTGGAGCCGGTCTGGGTATCGGTCGCATCGGTGGTAACGCAATGGACGCTATCGCCCGTCAGCCCGAGGCTGCCGGAACGATTCGCACGAACATGATTCTGACCGCCGCATTCGTCGAGGGTGTCGCACTGTTCGCCGTCGTCGTTTGTGCGCTCTGCGTATTCCTCTAATCCTCAAAATCATCTGTGCAAATGGACTCAATTAACTTGCCATCAATTCTGACGCCCGACTTCGGACTATTCTTCTGGATGTTGGTGGCGTTCTTGGTGGTCTTTCTCCTTCTTGCCAAGTTCGGCTTCCCCGTCATCACCAACATGGTGGAGGAGCGCAAGAACTTCATTGACGAATCGCTTCGCAAGGCCCACGAGGCTCAGGAGCGGCTCGCCAATATCGAGAAAGAAGGTGAATCCATCTTGCAGGAGGCTCGCGAAAAGCAGGCTCAGATTCTCAGGGAGGCTGCCGAGACGCGCGACGCCATCGTGGAACAGGCGCAGGAGAAGGCTCGGACGGAGGGCGCACGACTCTTGGACGATGCGAAAATCGCCATCGAACAGGAGAAGAAGGCCGCCATCGCCGACATCCGCAGCCAAGTGGCCACGCTGAGCGTCGAGATTGCCGAGAAGGTCCTCAAGCAGAACCTCAAGGACGAGCAGTCGCAGATGGATTTGATAGACCGAATGTTGGATGAGATTTCTGCGAACTAAATTGTCAATTATCAACCAACGGTCACTGACCAAAGGGAAGTAATTGTCAATTATCAATTAAACGAAGCGTATGGATTTAGGAATTATTTCGACGAGATATGCGAGGGCATTGCTAAAAAGCACGGCCGGAACGGGGCTTGAGCAGCAGGTCTATCAGGAGATGATGACCGTTGCGAAGAACTACGCCGACGTGCCTGCGCTGCGTCAGGCCATCGACAATCCGATGCTCGACAAGGACACGAAGGAGTCGCTGCTGCTCACAGCCTGCGGCGAACAGCCTTCCGACCTGACAAAGGCGTTCATCCGCCTCGTGCTGAAGGAGAATCGCGAGCCGATGATGCAGTTCATCGCCAATTCGTATGTCACGCTCTATCGTCAGCAGAAAAACATCATCAACGGCAGACTCATCACCGCCACCGCCGTCAGCCCTGCCACCGAGCAGCGGATGCGGCAGATGGTGGAGAGTAAGACTAATGGAACTGTGGAGTTCGAGACCGAGGTGAACCCCGACATCATCGGCGGCTTCATCCTCGAATACGACACTTACCGTATGGATTCGAGTGTCAGGTCGAAACTCAACGGGATATTAAGCAATTTGAAAAAGTAATTGATTGTAGTTAACTGGAGTTATCGGTAGTTAGCCGACTCCGTCGGCGGGAGTTAATGGACGTTACTCTTGCCGACTGGGAAGGATGAAGAAAATGACAAATAGTTTCAAGGACATAAAGGCATGGCAATTGGCTCATCAGTTTGTGAAGGATGTGTACAAGGCAACTCGTTCGTTTCCAGAAATGGAACGCTATGGTTTGTGCCAACAATTCCAGAGAGCTGCGGTGTCCATTCCTGCTAATATTGCCGAGGGCTATAAAAGGTTAAGCAAACAAGAAAAACTCCGATTCATGAACATTTCACAAGGAAGTTTGGAAGAATGTCGTTATTATATCTTGCTGTCTAAAGATCTCGAATATATAACGCCAGAAACCCACGACTATCTGAATGATGAGATTGAAAAAGTGAGTTGGTATTTGAACGCTTATTGTCAAGGCATTATCAATAATAATGGTATCAAAGACTAATGTCCTTTAACTCCCAGAGCGGTCGCAGACCGCGATAACTCCCGCTAACTCCTATTAACTCCTAAAATTGAAGAAAATGTCAGATAAAATTAAACCAAGCGAAGTGAGTCAGGTGCTACTCGACCAACTCAAGGGCCTTTCCAATCAGGAGAAATTCGACGAGGTGGGCACGGTGCTGACCGTCAGCGACGGCGTGGCGCGAATCTACGGACTTCGCAATGCCGAGGCCAACGAACTGTTGGAATTTGAAAACGGCACGATGGCCATCGTGATGAACCTCGAGGAAGACAATGTCGGTTGCGTGCTGCTCGGTACGACGGCAGGCATCAAGGAAGGAATGGTCGTGAAGCGCACGCATCGCATCGCGTCGATTCGCGTGAACGACAATATGCTCGGGCGCGTCATCAATCCGCTGGGCGAGGCCATCGACGGAAAGGGCGACATCGACCTCACGGACGCCTTCGAAATGCCGCTCGACCGCAAGGCACCGGGCGTCATCTATCGTCAGCCCGTGAAAGAGCCGCTGCAAACCGGTCTGAAGGCCATCGACTCGATGATTCCCATCGGTCGCGGACAGCGTGAACTGATCATCGGCGACCGCCAGACGGGTAAAACCGCCATCGCCGTCGATACGATTATCAACCAAAAGAGTTTCTACGAGGCTGGAAAGCCCGTCTATTGCATCTACGTTGCCATTGGACAGAAGGCTTCGACCGTTGCGGCCCTCGTTTCGACGCTGCAAGAACACGGCGCAATGCCTTACACGATCATCGTGGCGGCGACGGCTGCCGACCCTGCCGCTATGCAGTATTACGCGCCGTTTGCAGGTGCTGCCATCGGCGAATATTTCCGCGACCGAGGTCTGCCCGCGTTGGTCGTCTATGACGATCTCTCGAAGCAGGCCGTGGCCTATCGCGAAGTGTCGCTGATTCTGCGCCGTCCGTCGGGTCGCGAGGCTTATCCGGGCGATGTGTTCTATCTCCACAGCCGCCTGTTGGAACGTGCTGCGAAGATGAACGAGCAGCAGGAAGTGGCCGAGCAGATGAACGACCTGCCGGAGTGTATGAAAGGTCACGTGAAGGGTGGTGGTTCGCTCACCGCACTGCCGATTATCGAGACGCAGGCAGGCGACGTGTCGGCCTACATCCCGACCAACGTGATTTCCATCACCGACGGTCAGATTTTCCTCGAATCAGACCTCTTCAACCAAGGTTTCCGTCCGGCCATCAACGTCGGTATTTCGGTGAGCCGCGTGGGTGGTTCGGCGCAAATCAAGTCGATGAAAAAGGTGGCTGGTACGCTGAAAATCGACCAAGCGCAGTATCGCGAACTCGAAGCATTCTCGAAATTCTCAAGCGATATGGACGCAGTGACGGCGATGACGCTCGACCGAGGCCGCAAGAACAACCAGTTGCTGATTCAGCCGCAATACAGCCCGATGCCCGTTGGCGAGCAGGTGGCGATTCTCTATTGCGGCGTGCACGGTCTGATGCGCGAGGTGCCCATCAATAAGGTGCGCGAGTGTCAGACGCAATTCCTCGACAAACTGCGCAGCGCGAATCCCGAAGTCATCGAAACCCTTGCCGCAGGCAAAATCGACGACGAAACGACGAAGAAAATCGAGGCTGTGATGGCGGATATTGCGGGAACTTTTCGCCCCCTAAGTTAGGGGGATGGGGGTCTGTGAAAGCATCCTTATGAATAGGGGACAGAGCAGACTCATGGAATTAAAATAATTAACAATTAAATCGGGTAAAAACATAAAGGGCTTTGAGCCCCCAACTTCTTGATATAAGAAATTTATGTTTAAGACCCCCAACCCCCTAATTTAGGGGGCAGAAAATTATGGCTAGTCTAAAAGAAATCAAAGGCCGTATTGCTTCGGTCAATTCGACGCGGAAGATTACCTCGGCGATGAAGATGGTGGCTTCGTCGAAGCTGCACCACGCGCAGGTGGCAATCCAGAATATGCTGCCCTACGAAACGATGTTGGAGCACATTCTGAAGTCGTTTCTCGCTGCCGAGGCCGAGGCGCAGTCGGTTTACGACCAAGAGCGACCCGTCAAGCGCGTGGCGCTCGTCGTCTATTCGTCGAACTCGTCGCTCTGCGGCGGTTTCAACGCGAATGTCATCAAAATGATGCAGAAAGTCGTCGATGAATACGCCGAACTGGGTCGCGACAACGTCGAAATCTATCCCATTGGCCGAAAAGTGGCTGAAAAAGCCGCGAAACTCGGACTGAAAACGATGGGAAATTTCGTGGAACTCGCCGACAAACCCAACGTGCAGGAATGTATCGACATCGCAAAGGAACTCGGCGAGAAATTCCGCGAGGGCGACATTGACAAGGTGGAACTCATCTACCACCATTTCAAAAGTGCCGGCTCGCAGATTCTCACGCGCAAGACCTTCCTGCCCATCGACATCGAGGAGGAATTGCAGCGCGACCGCGAGCGTGACCTCACGTCGATTATTGCCACGAAGGAAAGTCAGGAGTATCTGAAGAAACGTGGAACGAGAAACGAGGATCGGGGAAAGAAGGAGGAAACAAAGCCGCTCAACGACAATTTCATCGTCGAGCCCGATATGGATACCGTTCTCTCGAAACTCATCCCGAAACTCCTCCATCTGATGCTCTACACGGCCTTGCTCGACTCGAATGCCTCGGAACACGCCGCCCGAATGGTGGCGATGCAAACTGCGACCGACAACGCCGACGAACTGCTGCGCCAACTCCGTTTGCAATACAACAAGTCGCGTCAGCAAGCCATCACGAGCGAACTGCTCGACATCGTCGGCGGCAGCGTGAACAATTGACTTCTTGGAACACGAAAAATGCCCTCAACATCCGAGAAAACGGGGTTGAGAGCATTTTTTTTGCGCTTGACTTTCGGAATTACTTGCCGAAATAACGCTTCAGCAGTCCGGCAAAGCCAGCACCGTGACGAGCCTCGTCCTTAGCCATTTCATGAACCGTGTCGTGGATGGCGTCGAAACCGGCAGCCTTCGCATTCTTCGCGATGCGGAACTTGTCCTCGCAAGCACCAGCCTCAGCAGCAGCACGCTTCTCAAGGTTCGTCTTCGTATCCCAGACGCACTCGCCGAGCAACTCAGCAAACTTCGATGCGTGTTCAGCCTCTTCGATGGCGTAGCGCTTGAAAGCCTCGGCAATTTCGGGATAGCCCTCGCGGTCGGCCTGACGGCTCATCGCCAGATACATTCCCACCTCGCTGCACTCGCCGTTGAAGTGTGCGCGGAGATCCTCAATCATCTCCTCGCTCACGCCCTCAGGCTTGCCGTCGCCAATCTTGTGGACGGTGGCGTATTCAGCCTCTTCTTTCAGTTCAGAAAACTTGCTGGCCGGAGCCTTGCAAAGCGGGCACTGCTCAGGAGCCTCGTTGCCCTCGTGGATGTAGCCGCAAACGGCACAAATAAACTTTTTTGCCATAATTTTTTAGTGATTTTTTTTGTTAAACATTTATTGATTTTTAATTCGGACGCAAAGTTAGCAAAATCTCCGCGCACCGCCAAATAATTCCGCGCAATTTTTCCCTGCGCCACAAAAAATTGATATAAAACAATTGTTTTCCGAAAAATATTTGTAACTTTGCAGTCGCCTATAGTTCTCATAGTTCTCATAATTCTCATTCTTTCCATTATGCCCATAGATAGCAGCAGTTTCCTCATTCCAAAAGGCGATTACAAGAATCTAATAGCCTTTCAGAAGTCAGAGTGTATCATTTTTCTTATCAATTTACGAATAGATGTTTGAGAAAACAAAAAAAATAATACAAAACAATTGTTTTCCGAAAAAATTTCGTAACTTTGCAGTCGCCTATAGTTCTCATAATTCTCAAAACTCTCATTCTTTCCATTATGCCCACAGATAGCAGCAGTTTCCTCATTCCCAAAGGCGATTATAAGAATCTAATAGCCTTTCAGAAGTCAGAGTGTATCTACGACATCACTTACTTTTTTATAGAACATTATCTGCCGAAAATAGGTGACCGCACCGTTGATCAGATGAAACAGTCTGCTCGTTCTGGAAAACAAAACATTGCAGAGGGAAACGAAGCAGGAACGACCTCTATGGAGTCTTGCATCAAATTAGTGAATGTGGCGAAGGCGAGTCTTAAGGAACTTCAAGAAGATTACGAGGATTACTTGCGCAATCACGGGAATCAGATATGGGATGTGAATAGTGAGCAATGCCGCAAGGCTCGACAATGGTGTCGCCAGCACTCGAAACCGGAAGATTACCAACGTGTCTGCCGACTTCGCGACGACATCACGTTAGCCAATATCGCTCTTGTACTCATTCATCAGACGGACTATTTGCTTAGACAACTACTTGAAAAGTTCAAGGCTGATTTTCTTGCCAATGGCGGCATTAAGGAGCAGATGTCGGCAGCTCGCCGTAGTTGGCGAGATGAGCACGGGATGGGATATAATAAAGGGAAAAATGAGAACTATGGGAACTATGGGAACAATAGATAGAATAGTTGACATTGATATTGTTACACTTTAAAAGATATATTTATGGCAAATTGGACGAGAGAGCAGATTATCGTAGCTTTAAATGTTTATTGCAAGATTCCTTTCAAGAATAGCAGTGCACGTCATCCGCTCATACAGGAATACGCAAAGTTACTCGGTCGTACGCCTGCTGCGCTGAACTTAAAAATTGGCAACCTCGGCAGTTTCGATCCTGTGCTTAAATCCAAAGGCATTGTTGGTCTTGGCCATACCAGTAAGATGGACGAACTCGTTTGGAATGAATTTTTCGAAAATCCCGAAAAGTTGGCCTATGAGAGTGAGAAAATCATTGCCGACTTGCGCCACCAGTCCCTCGAGGAATCCACTGCTATTGACCTCAGCGACCTTCCCGAAGGAGCTGAACGCACAGTCATCACCCGTCAGCGCATTAACCAGCAATTTTTCCACAATGCCGTTCTTTGCTCCTATGAAAATCGTTGTTGCATCACAGGCATCAGTCACCATCGATTGATAGAAGCCTGCCACATTTCTTCATGGCGTGACGATGTCAAGAACCGCACTAATCCAAAGAATGGCCTCTGTATGAATCCATTCTTTCACCGTGCTTTCGATGGTTTCTTATTTACCGTTACGCCCGATTACAAAATCGAGATTTCCGAGCAAATGATGGAAAGCGCGGATGACAACAGTTTCCACGATTATCTCGTTTCCATCAATGGCAACAATATCATTATGCCAGAAAAGTTTTCCCCTGATGCAAACCTCTTAGCAATACATTATGAACAATACAAAAAATACCAATAACTACGCCAATGGATTCTGGCGTTTCATTGAAGAGTATTTGCCCAATTATTACTCGCGTGACGATGTTTTACGCGATGATATTCTCTTGAGATTCGTCGAAAATGAAGATGTTTACGAAAAAGATTTAGTCTGGATTGCCGATGAATTTGATTCTAACAAGAAACTCATCGTGGAAGAAATCATCAGACTTGAAACAAAGTTCGCTGAAGAAGCATTGGATGCTTATTATGAACAACATCAGCAACTGGTCGAATGTAAATAGGTAATTAGAATTTAAAATGGATAAACTCTCTGCGGAACAGCGTCATGCGACGATGGCGGCGATTCGGTCGAAGGACACGAAGCCGGAATGGATTGTGCGGCGAGGGCTGTGGAGTAGGGGATTCCGCTATCGGCTGAACCACAAGCGGCTGCCGGGGCATCCCGACTTGGTGTTGCGGAAATACAGGACGTGCATTTTCGTGAACGGGTGTTTTTGGCACGGACACCATGTTGATTTACAATTGGACAATTTGCAATTTGCGATTGAAAATTCGCCGTGCTGCAAGATTCCGAAGACGAATCGGGCGTTTTGGGTGGCGAAAATCCGTCGGAATCAGGAGCGCGACCTCGCGACGCAGCAGCAACTGGCGCAGATGGGATGGCACTGCATCACGGTTTGGGAGTGCGAACTGAGCGCGAAACGGCGCGAACAGACGCTCGACGCGTTGGCCTTCACGCTGAACAGGATTTTTCTGCAAGACCATTCGCTTCGGAAACCTTATCCGACTCTGGAAAACGAGGCTTTCGAGATGGCTGCGGAGGAGGAAATCTCGCGGAAATCATCGTAGATTTTTCTGAAAAATTGTTTAAATGCTCTTGAAATCCAAAATAATTCAAAATAAGCGTAAAAAAGCGATTTTTTGCGTTTAAAAGTTTTCGGGAATCGGATTTTTTTTGTAATTTTGTGCGCTAAAAAAACGGATAAAACCGCTTAGAACGAAAAAAAACGGCATTCTGGGCGATTTTTCTCTAAAAAAGGAGTTAAGAAGTTAGGGAGTTAAGGAGTTAAGAAGTAATTATATCACAATTCAATAAAATAATGGACGAAAATCAGAATTTTGACGGTATGCAAACCGTTGACAATGACAGAATTATCAAAATCAACATCGAGGAGGAAATGAAATCCTCGTACATCGACTATTCGATGTCGGTGATTGTGGCCCGTGCGTTGCCCGACGTGCGCGACGGCTTCAAGCCTGTGCATCGCCGTATTCTCTACGGTATGGCAGGCATCGGAAATACGAGTGACAAACCTTACAAGAAGTGCGCCCGCGTGGTGGGTGAGGTGCTCGGTAAGTACCATCCGCACGGCGACAGCAGCGTCTATGGCGCGTTGGTTCGCATGGCGCAGGACTGGAATATGCGCTACACGTTGGTCGATGGGCAGGGCAACTTCGGCTCGGTCGATGGCGACTCGGCTGCGGCGATGCGTTACACGGAGTGCCGCCTGTCGAAGATGGGTGAGCACATCATGGACGACTTGGAGAAGGACACCGTGGATATGGTGAACAACTTCGACGACTCGCTGATGGAGCCGAGCGTGATGCCGACGAAGGTGCCGAACCTGCTGGTGAACGGCGGAAACGGTATTGCGGTGGGTATGGCGACGAATATGCCGACGCACAACCTGTGTGAGGTCATCGACGGCTGCTGTGCCTACATCGACAATCCCGACATCGACACAGAGGGCCTGATGCAGTATATTCCCGCACCCGACTTCCCCACAGGAGCGTATATCTACGGTATTCAGGGCGTGAAAGATGCCTACGAGACGGGTCGTGGCCGTATTATTATGCGTGCGAAGGCCGAAATCGAAAGCGACGACACACACGACAAAATCGTCATCACGGAGATTCCCTACGGCGTGAACAAGGCGCAACTGATTGAGTATATCGCCGACTTGGTGAAGGAAGGAAAAATTGAAGGAATTTCCAACGCCAACGACGAATCGGGTCGTCAGGGAATGAGAATCGTGGTCGATGTGAAGAGAGATGCCAACGCGAATGTCATCTTAAACAAACTCTTTAAGATGACGGCCCTACAGAGTTCATTCTCAGTGAATAACATCGCACTTGTAAAAGGTCGTCCGCGTCTGCTTTCGTTGAAGGAATGTGTGAAATATTTCGTCGAGCATCGCCACGATGTGACGATTCGCCGCACGAAGTTCGATTTGAAAAAAGCACAGGAACGCGCCCATATCCTCGAAGGATTGATCATCGCCGTGAACAACATCGACGAGGTCGTACACATTATTAGAAATAGCAAGACCCCGACCGACGCTCAGCGCAACCTCGAAAAGCGTTTCGACCTCGACGAATTGCAGTCGAAGGCCATCGTCGATATGCGTCTGGCACAACTCACGGGTCTGCGCGTCGATCAACTTCATCAGGAGTTCGACGAGTTGATGCAACTCATCAAGGACTTGCAGGAAATCCTCGACAACCCAGAGCGTTGCAAGCAGGTGATGAAGGACGAACTGAACGAGGTGAAGGAGAAATACGGCGATGCGCGTCGCACGGAAATCATCCCCGACGAACACGAATTCAACGCCGAGGACTTCTATCCCAACGACCCCGTTGTGATTACGATGAGCCACCTCGGATATATCAAGCGCACGCCGCTGTCGGACTTCCGCGAGCAGTCGCGTGGCGGAGTCGGCTCGAAGGGTGCGACAAGCCGCGACAAGGACTTCACGGAGTACATCTATCCCGCCACGATGCACCAGACGCTGCTCTTCTTCACGAAGAAAGGCCGCTGCTACTGGCTGAAGTGCTACGAGATTCCCGAAGGCGACCGCACCGCGAAGGGTCGCGCCATCCAGAATATGCTCAACATCGAGCCCGACGACTCGGTGAACAACATCCTGCGCCTGCGCGGTCGCGGACTGGAGGACGAGGAATTCGTCAATTCGCACTACGTCGTGTTCTGCACGAAGAACGGAACCGTGAAAAAGACGCTGCTCGAAGCCTATTCGCGTCCGAGAACGAATGGTGTGAACGCCATCAACATCGTCGAGGGCGACGAAGTGGTCGATGTGCGCTTGACCAACGGCAAGAACGAGTTAATCATTGCTAACCGCAACGGTCGTGCCGTCCGCTTCCACGAGAGTGCCGTTCGCACGATGGGCCGCGTGGCGACGGGTGTTCGCGGAATGCGACTCGACGAGGGCGACGATGCCGTCGTGGGTATGATTGTCGTGAACGATGCCGAGACCGAGACCGTGATGGTCGTCAGCGAAGGCGGCTACGGAAAACGCTCGCAGGTTGAGGACTATCGCAAGACGAATCGCGGCGGAAAGGGCGTGAAAACGCTGAACATCACTGAAAAGACGGGTCGTCTGGTCGCCATCAAGAACGTAACCGACGAAAACGACCTGATGATCATCAACAAGAGCGGCATCGTGATTCGTCTGGCCGTGGCCGAGTGCCGCGTGATGGGTCGTGCCACGCAGGGCGTGCGCCTAATCAACCTCGCGAAGAAGAACGACACGATTGCCAGCGTCTGCAAGGTGATGAGCGCGGAATTGGAAGCCGAAGTAAACGATTCGCCGGAAATTTCGTCAAATGAATCAGAAACGGCGGTTCCGCAGGACGAAAACGGCGGAAATACCATCGAATCGAATGAAGAAACAACAGTATAAACCTTTTAAATTTAGAAAATTAGCTTATGAAGAAAATCTTTTTTGCGGCTCTGATGATGTTTGCCACATCGACCGCATTTGCAGCTGACAGCGATGCCCTGAAAAGCGTCCTGAAATCGAAAAACTACGCCGAGGCAGCAGCCATGCTGAAGTCGTCGCTCACGCAATTCGCCAGCGATGCCGAGCGCGCAAAGGCTTACAACCACCTCGTGCAACTCGCCATGGAGAAGTTCGACAAGGAAAACGCCGCTGAACTCGAAAACATGGCTCGCGTGCAGACGGGCAAGGCCAACGAAGTCGTTCCCTACGACACCGCAGGTTACTACGAAGCCGCCTACAACGCGCTGATGGATGCCATCGAGTGCGACAAGTACGACAACATGCCCGACGCAAAGGGCAAGGTGAAGCCCAAGTTCCGCGAGGCCAACCTGCCGCGTGTCGCCAATGCGCGAATCCAACTCGTGAACGCCGGACAGCGTGAGGCACAGCAGGGCAACGAAGAGGGCGTGTTGAAGTATTGGGGCGCATTTCTCGACACCGAGGACAGCGATTTCCTCAGCACCATCGACAAGTCGAATGAGGCAGGCTTCTTCGGTCAAGTGGCCTATTTCACGGGCCTCTACGCCAACCAAGCCAAGCAGACCGACCGCGCCCTGAAGTATCTCGACATGGCAATGAAAGATCCTGAGCAGGCCAAGGACGCGCAGGCCCAGAAGTTTGCCATCAGCCAGTCGAATCTGAAGACGCAGGCCGACAGCCTGAAATTCATCGACGAACTCAAGGCTTTCTATGCCGAGAACCCCGACAACGAGGCCGCTTTCGGTACGCTCTGCAACCTGTATTCAAGCATGAACAAGAAGGACGAAGTGATGACGCTCATTCAGGACAAAATCACCCGCAATCCCAACAACTACACCGCTTGGGCGCTGAAGGGCCAGACCGAGATGAACGACCAGAAATACACCGAGGCCATCGAGTCGTTCAAGAAAGCCGTTGAAATCGACGACACGAACCCCATCGTGCTCACCTACCTCGGCTTCTGCATGAACAACCGCGCAGCCGAAATCGAGGGCGACATCCCTGCACAGAAGGCTCTCTACAAAGAGTCGATGGGCTATCTGGAGAAGGCCAAGTCGATCGACCCCGACCGCACGAAGGCCAACTGGGCATATCCCCTCTACCAGTGCTACTACATCAACTACAGTGCCAACGATCCGCGCACGAAGGAGTTGGAGGAAATGCTGAAATAAACGCAGATAATTGTTTTAAAAAATGCGAATCTTTTGGAAAGGTTCGCATTTTTTCGTACCTTTAAATAAGTTACGCTCGTTCGAGAATGAAAAGAAAAATAAATTTTCCTTTTGCATTCTGCTCACTTATTTGTACCTTTGCAACAGGAAAATTCTTCTATTATTATAATAAGGAGAACAGGGATTCCGATTGTGATGATATTCAAAAGCAAAAAGTTGAGAGAATGGAAATGACCGAAAACTACATTTCGAGCGTTCAGAATCCGAAGATAAAACTGCTGACGGCACTGCAGAAGAAGTCGTCGGAGCGGCGGAGTAGGGGGCTGTTTGTCGTGGAGGGAGTGCGCGAGTTGCAGCATTGCGTCGAGGCTGGGTTCGAGGTCGAGAGCGTTTTCTGTTGTCGGGAGTTTCTCGGCGATGAAAACGATTGGCTTGCCCAAATTTCGTCGGCTGATGGCATCGATTCAAGCCGTTTCTACTCGGTTTCATCGAAGGTTTACGAGCACATTGCCTATCGCGGAAGCACGGAGGGCGTTGTGGCTGTCGTGAAATGTAGGGAGCGGAACCTCGACGACCTTGAATTGGGCGAAAATCCGCTGTTGATGGTGCTTGAAAGCGTCGAAAAACCGGGGAATCTCGGGGCTGTGCTTCGTTCGGCAGACGCTGCACGGGCGGATGCCGTCATCGTTTGCGACCCGCTGACCGACCTCTACAATCCGAACCTCATCCGCGCCAGCATCGGGGCGGTTTTCACGGTTCCCGTTGTCGCTTGTGATTCAACGACTTGCATCGATTTTCTGAAGTCGAAAAATATCAAAATTCTAACGGCGCAACTCCAAGATTCAAGCCTTTACTACGAAACCGATATGCGCCGAGGCGTGGCGCTCGTGATGGGAACGGAATCGACGGGACTGACGCAGCAGTGGCGGCTCGCAGCCGACGCGCACATCCGAATCCCGATGCTCGGTCGGCTCGACTCGCTGAACGTTTCCGTTTCGGCGGCGATTTTGCTGTTTGAGGCCGTCAGACAGCGAAAAAAATAGTCAAAAATGCACATTTTGACCGTTTTAGTGCAAAATTTTATTAAATATTTACATTTTTATTTGGAGAATTGCACAAAATGTAGTACTTTTGCGCAACTTTTTCGTAGAGAAATTGAAATTTCATAACATTTTCATACATTTAACATCAAATTCAACATGAGTGTAAAGAGAGTTTACACCTTCGGAAACGGAAAGGCCGAAGGTAATGCAAAAATGCGTGAGGAACTGGGTGGCAAGGGTGCGAACCTTGCCGAAATGAACCTGATTGGTGTGCCTGTTCCTCCTGGTTTCACGATTACAACCGACTGTTGTAACGAATACTACAAAGTGGGTCAGGAGCAGATCATCGAACTGCTGAACGACGAGGTGATGGCTGCTGTGAAGCACATCGAGGTGTTGATGAACTCGAAGTTCGGCGACAAGGAAAATCCGCTGCTCGTGAGCGTCCGCTCGGGTGCTCGCGCTTCGATGCCCGGTATGATGGACACCATTCTGAACCTCGGTCTGAACGACGAAGTGGCCGAAGGAATGGTTGCCAAGACCCAGAATCCGCGTTTCGTTTACGACTCCTATCGTCGTTTCGTGCAGATGTACGGCGACGTGGTGCTCGAAATGAAGCCCGTGAACAAGGAAGACATCGACCCGTTTGAGGAAATCATCGAGAAGGTGAAGAAGGAAAGCGGCGTTGAACTCGACAAGGACCTTTCTGTCGAGGATTTGAAGAAACTCGTTGTGCTGTTCAAGGCTGCCATCAAGGAGCGCACGGGCAAGGACTTCCCCAACGACCCGATCGAGCAGCTTTGGGGTGCTATCTGCGCCGTGTTCCGCTCGTGGATGAACGAGCGCGCCATCCTCTATCGCAAGATGGAAGGCATCCCCGACGAGTGGGGAACGGCTGTGAGCGTCATGGCGATGGTGTTCGGCAACATGGGCGACACGTCGGCTACGGGCGTTTGCTTCAGCCGCGACGCCGGTAATGGCGACAATGTTTTCAACGGCGAATACCTCGTGAATGCACAGGGTGAGGATGTCGTGGCTGGTATTCGTACTCCGCAGCAGATCACGAAGGCCGGCTCACAGCGTTGGGCTGAGCGTGCCGGAATCAGCGAGGCTGAGCGCGTCGCAAAATATCCTTCGATGGAAGAGGCGATGCCCGAAATCTACAAGGAACTCGACGCTATTCAGAACAAACTCGAAGAGCACTATCGCGATATGCAGGATATGGAATTCACCGTACAGGAAGGCAAACTCTGGTTCCTCCAGACCCGCAACGGTAAGCGCACGGGTGCCGCTATGGTGAAAATCGCCATCGACCTGCTCCACGAAGGCAAAATCGACGAAAAGACAGCCATCACGCGCTGCGAACCCAACAAACTCGACGAACTTCTGCACCCGATTTTCGACAAGAAGGCGCTCACGACCGCCAAGGTCATCGCTCAGGGTCTGCCTGCCAGTCCGGGTGCTGCCTGCGGTCAGATTGTGTTCCACGCCGACGATGCCAAGACTTGGCACGAAGACGGCAAGAAGGTGATTCTCGTGCGCATCGAGACTTCGCCCGAAGACCTCGCAGGTATGGCTGCCGCGCAAGGCATCTTGACCGCTCGCGGTGGTATGACTTCTCACGCTGCCGTTGTTGCTCGTGGTATGGGTAAGTGCTGCGTCAGCGGTGTCGGTGCTTTGAATATCGACTATCATAAAAAGACGGTCGAAATCGACGGTGTTACGTATAAAGAAGGCGATTATCTGTCGCTGAACGGCACGACCGGACAGGTCTATGCCGGCGAAGTTC
>JAFYJH010000094.1 GCA_017538195.1 Prevotella sp. | reverse complement strand
TCCCGATAACTCCTGATAACTCCTTTAAAAAATGGGAAATATTGCTTCGAATCTGAAAAAAGTGCTGGCGACTTTGCCCGACGCTGTGCGGCTCGTGGCGGTCAGCAAGTTTCATCCCGTCGAGGAATTGATGGCGGCTTACGACGCGGGACAGCGGATTTTCGGCGAGAGTCACGTGCAGGAACTGCAACGGAAAGTCACGGAAATGCCAACCGACGTGGCGTGGCATTTCATCGGCCATTTGCAGACGAACAAGGTGAAATATCTTGCGCCGTACATCAGTATGATTCACGCGGTGGATTCGATGAAATTGTTGCAGGAAATCGACCGTCAGGCGGCGAAAAACGACCGCGTCATTGATGTTTTGCTTGAACTTCACATCGCCGAGGAAGCCACGAAATTCGGTTTTTCGCCCGACGATTGTCGCGAATTGCTGTCCGATGGCGCGTGGCGCGACCTGAAAAACGTGCGCATCTGCGGCTTGATGATGATGGCGACCTACACCGACGACACGGCGCAGATTCAGCGTGAAATGGAAACTGCGCAACGGCTTTTCGACGAGTTCAAAAGCGATTTTTTCGCCAACGAACCATCGTTCTGTGAGCGGTCGTGGGGCATGAGCCACGACTATCCGATTGCTGTCGAAACAGGCGCAACGCTCGTCCGAATCGGCACAACGATTTTCGGTGAGCGGAATTATTGAAAACGACGATTTTCGAGCGATATTATAAAAAAATGGAATGGCCGAGCGGTCATTCCATTCTTTTTTGCAAGAAAAAATCGTGTCGAGATTATTTCACGACAAATTTTCTGCCATTTTTGATATAAATTCCTTTGTTCAAAGCCTTTTCAGTCATCTTTCGACCTTGCAAATCGAAGATTTCCGCGTCGGAATGGTCGTCAGAAAAAACCGCGTCGATGCCTGCTGCAACAAAGTCCTTGAGGTAGTCGAAAGTGATGATTTTGCTTTCCGTATCTTCCTTGATGTTATAAATCGGCTTGTCGATGGTGCAGCGGTTCATCTGCACGGACAGCAACTGCGTGACATTGTTCGTGCCCGGATAAGGGTCGGAAGCGTGGCTCTGGCGGTATTCGTCGGAGCTGTAAGGCTTGCTGTCCGTCTTTTTCGACGGGTCGGTGCCATAGACGCGATACGAACTGATGAGCAGTCCGTCGGCAGGCGCAAGCGTGATGCCGGGCTTTCCTGCGGTGTTGTTCGGATAGTCGTTGAGGTTCACGCTCGTTTTGCTATAGTCGATGCGATAGACGAGCAGTCCGTGACACTTGACCGACGACGAAACCACCCGTTGCCCCCATTTAGTATTCTGAAAATTCTGCAAAATCAAGTATTCGTTGTTGGTTTTTGAGGTGATTTTGTAGTATTTGTCTTGGGGGAGCGTGATTTGCGCCGTGTCGGTCAGTTCCTCGATCTCCGTCCAGCCCATCACTTCCTTTTCCCACGGCGTGTAGGGCGTGGGCACGTAGCCATTGTCGGTGTATTCGCCGGCATCCATCAAATCCCAGTATTCCAAAGCCTGATTATCGACATTTTGGGCTGCGCTGACTGTCGGATAGATGTCGGGCAGGCCGAGCGTGTGCGAAAATTCGTGGCAGAACAAGCCGATGCCGTTGATGATGACAGGTTCCGCGCCAGCCGTGCGGTTGAGTTCGTTGTTCACTCCGTAGCGGCTCACGGTCACGCCGTCGTATTTTCCGAAACTGCCCGTGCCCGATTTCGGCCAAATGCAGTCTGCTGAGTTGCCCGTGATGCTCTGCGAATAGCCTGCGTAGATGATGTAAACCAAATCGACATAGCCGTCGCCGTTGCTGTCGTATTGCGAGAAATCGACCTCGCCATCGATGGCTGCACAGGCTTCCTTGATGAGTTCGTTGAGGTGTTCATCCTTCGTAGAACCCTTGTCTTTTCCGTAGTAACTGGAGGTGTTCGACATCGTCACAGGACCGAAAATGTCGAATTTCGGGCGGAAAAGTCCGTCGCTCATATCGGTGAAATATTGCTGGACGCTGCCGAGGTTGAGATGTTCCCAAAGTCCTCGGTCTTCCATTTGTCCCCGACCTTCTTTGTTCAGATAGTCGTTGAACGAAGCCACAGGGTCTTCGGAAAGAAACGACAAGTCGGAAAACTGCACGAGAATCACCAATGCTTTTGGTTCGCCCGAATGTGGGAAGTAGGCGGGCGTAGTCGTTCCGATGCTGATGCGACGCTGTGCTGCAGCCTTTTTTCGGGCGGTTGCGTGGTTGAAAAACGCCTCGCGACGCGGTGTTTGCTTCGCGATGAGCTGTTTTTCGGCTTCGAGTCGATCGGAAGGATTGTGCGCCAACTGCTCGGTCGCCGTCATCAGACCGTTTTCGTCGATGGCAGCCACGAAAAAGTCGCGGCCTTTCTGCGCGAGAAGAACGCCGTCGGAACTTGTGTACCAGTGGAAATCCTCGTCGCCGTAGCCGATGACGGTCAGTTGCGAGCCGTCGCTCTGGGTGACGACAACGGGTTCCGGATAAGCTTTTACTGCCCAAGATGCCACAGCCGTGAGCATCAGACAGAGAGTCAATAACAGTTTTTTCATATTTGTTTCAGTTTTATTATTGTTGTCAAATCTTTATTTTATTATCGAATCGTAAATTGTAAAATCGTCAAATCAATTGTAAATTGTCAATTGTCAAATTGTAAATTAGTGTGTTGCCTTCCACCAACTCGTCCGTTCTTTCCCTCGCTGCGCCACGATGTGGCGGCTCGGGTCGCTGATGGTGATGCCCGAAAACGTATTGACGTCGATGGTTCGCGGCGACCAATAGAGATACGAGTAGATTTGTGGCGTATTGGCCTTGTTCACGACCGTTTTCGCCATTTGCGCCGTGAATTTCTCGTAGAGATACGGATCGGTGCAGAGTTTAGCGACATAATCGCCCATATCGAAGAAAATCGGGTCGTCGAAGCCGTCGAGAACCTGAATTTCCTCAAACAGCGACTCGTCGAGCGCGTAATGCTCGTTGATTTGCTTCATCACGGCTGCGAGATTGTCCATCTGACGGCAGTCGATGGCCGCAATCGTGCCGTAGGGCGAGCGATAGTTCGAGTAGAACGAATGAAACGCCTCGACCGCCGATTTGTAGTTCGGCGCCTGCACGTTGAGCGACTTCCACATATCGGCGTAAGGCATCCCAATCGCCATAATTTCGCTCGTCGAGGCAATCAGGAAATTCGTCACGTTGCGCAGTTCGTAGGCGACTTCGACATTCGCCATATAGCAGTCGTCGAAGAGGATGAATTGCAGGTGAAGTCCCGACAATCGGATGCCATCGGCCAAAGTTTCAATGTCGGTGGCAAAGCGGTTGTCATCGACGCTGCCGAAGAATCGCGTGCGCTCGAAACGGTCGTCGGAAGGCCGATTTCGCTTGACACGCAGGGCGTGGCTCTTCGCCGAATAGGGATAATCCTGCCAGTCCGACACGTAAGTCCATCCCGTCCCGTGACAGCCGACGATGAGCGCGTAGTTCAGGGCTTCGGCGGAATTTTTCGTGTCGGTGAGGATGCTTGCGATGCCTTCGGCGGTCGTGTAATCCCTTCCCGTGTAGGTTTTCAGCAATTCGCGCTTGCAAGCGTTCTCTTCGTAGCGAATTTCGTAGAGTTTCGACGTGCTGGCCGACTCACTGATGAAAATGAGCGCGCGTGTTTTGCCCAATCCTTTCCGATTCATGATGGCGGATTCGATGCTGTCGAGATTTTGCTT
>JAFYJH010000093.1 GCA_017538195.1 Prevotella sp. | reverse complement strand
GGCGACGTGCTCGTCTGCGCTCCCGAAGGTCCTCGGTCGGGCTTCAGCCGCGCGTTTTCCGCCACCGATCCGCTCACGCTGCGCCGTCGCGACAATATGGGCGACGATGTGGAAGTGTGGTCGTGCAGCGGTACGCCGGTCGATTGCGTGAAGTTGGCTTTCGACCAGTTTTGCCTCGGAAAACGACTGCCCGACCTTGTGCTCGGCGGCATCAACCACGGCGACAATTCCACGGTGAACAACCACTATTCGGGCACGATGGGCGTGGCGATGGAGGGCTGTATGAAATATATTCCCTCGATTGCTTTTTCGAGTTGCTATTACCATCCCGATGCCAATCTGGAGCCGCTTCGCCCGTATGTGCAGGAGATTGTGGGTCGCGTTTTGGCGGAAGGACTGCCGAAGGGCATCTGCCTGAACGTGAATTTTCCGGCACGGCAGGAATTCGAGGGCGTCCGCGTCTGCCGGATGACCTACGGTCGTTGGGTCGATGAGGTGATGAAGCGTCCGCATCCGCGTGGTTACGATTATTATTGGGTGGTGGGCAGTTATCAAAACGACGAGCCCGACGCCCGCGACTCCGACCAATGGGCGTTGAATCACGGTTTTGTTGCCATCACGCCCACGAATCTGGATGTGACGGCGTATGAGTATATGGAGCATTTGCGCGAGTGGGATTTTTAATATGAAATATTATCTGATAGTCGGCGAAGCCTCTGGTGACCTCCACGCATCCCATTTGATGCGGGCGATCCAGAAAGAAGACGCAGCAGCGGAGTTCCGCTTCTTCGGCGGCGATTTGATGCAGGCTGTCGGCGGTACGCTCGTGCGCCATTACAAGGATTTGGCCTATATGGGTTTCATTCCCGTGCTGCTCCATCTGCCCACGATTTTCCGAAATATGTCGTTTTGCAAGCGCGATATTACGGCGTGGCAGCCCGACTGCGTGATTCTCGTCGATTATCCGGGCTTTAACCTGAAAATCGCAAAGTTTCTCCACAAAGAGAAACAACGCTTGGCATCGCAGACTCCCCTCCCTGCGGGGGAGGGGCAGGGGGTGGGGCCTCAAATATTCTACTATATTTCCCCCAAAATCTGGGCGTGGAAAGAGTGGCGCATCAAGTCCATCCGCCGCTACGTCGATCAACTCTTCTCAATTCTACCTTTTGAAGTCGATTTCTTCGAGAAAAAGCACCACTATCCGATTCATTACGTCGGCAATCCAACGGCTGACGAAGTCAGGGCATTCCTACAACCCACCCCTAACCCCTCCCCACGGGAGGGGAATCAAGTTGATTCCGAAAATCCGTCGCCTCTCCCGTCGGGAGGGGACGGGGGTGGATCTCCCATCATCGCTCTCCTCGCCGGCAGCCGCCGACAGGAAATCAAGGACAACCTGCCTGCGATGATTGAGGCCGCCGAACCTTTTGCGGATGAATATCAACTCGTTGTGGCTGGTGCTCCGTCCATCGATGACGATTTTTATGCGCCCTTCATCGAAGGAAAACCCGTCACATTGGTGAAAAACCAGACCTATCCGCTGCTCGCACAAGCCACCGCAGCCCTTGTCACGAGCGGAACAGCCACCCTCGAAACCGCCCTGTTCAACGTGCCGCAAGTTGTGTGCTACAAAACGCCCGTGCCGCGACTCGTCCGCCTCGCCTTCAAACTTTTCATTAAGTGCAAATACATTTCGCTCGTCAATCTGATTGCCGACCGCGAAGTGGTCAAGGAACTTTTTGCCGACCGTTTTTCCGTTGAGAACATCCGCAACGAACTGCGTCGTCTGCTCCCCGGCCACGATGCCCGCACGACGATGCTTTTCGACTATCGCGACGTCGAAAAACGCCTTTCCGCCGACATCACCGCCGGAACATCCGTCGAACCAACCACCGCCGCCGAAACTGCCGCCCGATTGATGGTGAAAAGTCTGCGCCGCGCTTGATTTCCTTTATAAAAATCATCCGAAACAAGTTTTCTAAACAAAAAAGAAGTCCAAACGGACTTCTCTTGAGTAGGGACGGCCGGGCTCGAACCGGCGACCTCTGCAATGTGACTGCAGCGCTCTAAACCAACTGGGCTACGCCCCTAAATACCAATTGCGGCTGCAAAGGTACAAATTTTATTTGAACCGCCAAAATTTTTCGCGATTTTTTACCCTAAAAATTGCAAAGTATAGATGTAGATGACGGCGGCAGGGATGGCCATGAGCGAGGAGTCAAAGCGGTCGAGCATTCCGCCGTGGCCGGGGAGGATGTTGCCGGAGTCCTTGATGCCGAGGGTGCGCTTGAACAGGGATTCGACGAGGTCGCCCCACGTGCCGAAAATGACGACGATGAGGGCAAGGCCGAGCCAAAACAGTAGCCTCTCCCCCGACCCCTCTCCAAAAAGAGAGGGGAGCATTTGAGCCGTTCCATTTTCAGTTGTAAAATGTGAAATCAGGGCGGCAACGATGAGGACGAGGACGGCACCTCCGATGCTTCCTTCCCACGATTTTTTCGGCGAGATTCGGGGGAAAAGGCGGTGCTTTCCGAAGAGCGAACCGACGCAATAGGCGCCCGTGTCATTCGTCCAAAGGAAGATGAAAATGCTCATCGGCAACAGCCAGTTATAGGCGACTTGTCCCGTCGTCGGGTCGGCTTGGAAAGCGAGCACGTTGATGGTCGAGAAAGGCAAGGCGACATACATTTGTCCGAGCATCGTGTAGGCCCAATTTTGAACGGGATTTTTCTGCTGCAAATAAAGTTCGCTGATGAACAGATAGACGACCGTGAGCAAGTAGGGAATGAAGGCTGCCGAGGGAACGATGTCGGTGCAATAACCGGCGAAGGCGAGGAAAAGATACACGCCTGCCGCCGTGGAAATGAAGCGATTGACCGTCGTGTCCTTGACGTGCTCATTGACGAGGCCGGTGTATTCCCAAAGCGTCAGTCCCGTGATGAGGGCGAACAGCAGAATCATCGCGTCGCCGCGAAAGCAGATGCCCGTCACCATAACGGCTACGAACAGGATGCCTGTGATGGCTCGAACGATAAAATTTTTCATCCGTTTTCCTCCTTCCTCGAAACTCCTTCCTCGCTACTCGCTCCTCCTTCCTCGTTGTTCGCCACTCGCTCCTCGTATTCCGCCTGCGCCTTGCGCACTTCCTCTGGCATATCCTCAAGTTTGGGTGCTTCGGCGAGGGCAAGGGCTTCGTTTTCGTCGATAATTTCCTGTGAACGGATTATCCACGGGCGTTTTCCGAAGATTTTTTCGACATCCTCGGCGAAAATCACCTCACGCGAAATCAGCAGTTCAGCCAATTCGTTGTGGCCTTCTTTGTGCTCGGTGAGCAACTCCTTCGCACGCGCATACTGCTCATTGACCATCTTCAGCACTTCGTCGTCGATGACCTTCGCCGTTGTCTCGGAATAAGGCCGCTGGAACTGGTATTCCTGATTGTTGTAATAACAGATATTCGGCAACCGTTCGCTCATTCCGGCGTAGGCAATCATTCCGAATGCGCTCTTCGTGGCACGCTCAAGGTCGTTCATCGCGCCAGTTGAAATGTGGCCCGTGAAAAGTTCCTCGGCAGCGCGTCCGCCGAGCAGCGAACACATCTCGTCGAGCATCTGTTCCTTCGTCGTAATCTGGCGTTCTTCGGGCAGATACCACGCTGCGCCGAGGGCTTGTCCGCGTGGCACAATCGACACTTTCACGAGCGGATTGGCGTGTTCGCAGAACCACGAAACCGTCGCGTGACCAGCTTCGTGCAAGGCGATGGAACGTTTTTCTGCAGCAGTCATCACTTTCGTTTTCTTCTCCAAACCGCCGATGATTCTATCGACCGCGTCGAGGAAGTCTTGCTTCGCGACGGTTTCGGCATTGCGACGCGCAGCGATGAGCGCAGCCTCGTTGCAGACATTGGCGATGTCGGCACCCGAAAAGCCGGGCGTCTGACGAGCCAAGAAGTCGATGTCGAGACCTTCATCGACCTTGATCGGCTTCAGATGGACTTGGAAAATCTCCTTGCGCTCGGTCAGGTCGGGCAAATCGACGTGGATTTCACGGTCGAAACGACCGGCACGCAACAGGGCCGAATCGAGCATATCGACGCGGTTCGTCGCCGCCAGAACAATGACGCCAGAGTTCGTTCCAAAACCGTCCATCTCGGTGAGCAAGGCGTTGAGCGTGTTTTCGCGCTCGTCGTTGCCGCCCATCGCCGGATTTTTCGAGCGGGCACGGCCTACGGCGTCGATTTCGTCGATGAAAATAATGCACGGAGCCTTGGTTTTGGCTTGTTGGAAGGCATCGCGCACGCGACTCGCGCCCACGCCGACGAACATTTCCACGAAATCGCTTCCCGACATCGAGAAAAACGGCACACCAGCCTCGCCTGCAACGGCTTTCGCCAACAGCGTTTTACCCGTTCCCGGAGGACCAACGAGCAAGGCTCCTTTGGGAATTTTACCGCCCAAATCGGTGTATTTCTTCGGATTTTTCAAAAATTCCACGATTTCCTGCACCTCCTGCTTCGCGCCAGCCTGTCCAGCCACGTCCTTGAACGTGATGCCGAGGTCGTTGGCCTTCTCGTAGAGTTTCGCCTTCGACCTGCCCACGTTGAACATTCCGCCGCCGAGTCCGCTTCCCATACGGCTGTAGAGCAGATACATCAGGAACACGAAATGAATCAGCGGACCGAAATTGTAGAAAATTCGCTCCAACGTGCTCGTGCTGTTGTTGTTATAGCTGAAGTCGGTGATTTTTCCGCCTTGTTGAATTTCGGTCAGATAGGCTTCGAGCGCGTCGGGCGAACCGTATTCCACCGTGACGAAAGGCTCCGGCCCCGTTTCCTGAGCAGTTCGGTTGAACACGTCGCGAATGTGCTCCGGCTTCACAAACATCTTCAGTTTGCGCTCCGTCGTGTTCACTTCGACCTTCTTCGCGTAGCCGCTATCGACATATTCCTTGAACTTCGTATAAGTGGCTTCCTGCTTGACCGAACCCACCGCCGAATTCGTCATCGAACTGCCTGCGTCGGTCATAAAAATATACACCAGCCCGATGAGAATCAGCATATAGAGCCATCCCATATTAAACTTGGGCATCTTCGGGTCTTTTCCCTGCTTGGGCGATTTTTTATTTTGTTTTTGTTCCATAATCATTTTTTTAAGGAGTTCAGGAGTTACAGGAGTTGCAGGAGTTCAGACAATAGCATTTCTCACTCATCACTCATCACTCATCACTTATCACTCATCACTCAATATCAGGAATCTCCGTGATTGTCGCATCCTGCCACAGATGCTCGATATTGTAATAACTGCGCAGTTCCGGCACGAAAATATGCACGATAACATCCGTGTAGTCCATCGCGACCCATTGCGCCAACTCCAGTCCAATCAGATGAACCGGCTTTTCGCTGCACTCGACGCGCACCGTTTCCTCCACCGAGTCGGTGATGGCTTCGACCTGCGTCGGCGTATTTCCCTGACAAATCACGAAATAACGGGCGATTGCCCCGTCAATATTGCTCAGGTCAATGACCGTGATGCCCTGACCTTTCTTCTCCTGAATACCCTTTACGACGGTATCAACTAACTTTTTTGTTTCTTCCATAATGCAAAGGTACGGTGTTTTATCGGAAAAACAAGTAAAAAGTCCTCGATTTTGATATTTTTTATAAAAAAAACCGTGAAAAATGTTGGCGGTTCAAAAAAAAGCAGTACCTTTGCAGTCGCAAAATCGATTTTTGCATCGGCTGAACAGAGTTTCGCAGGGTCGAAATTCGCAGCACGAAAGTTTGGGGTATGGTGTAATGGTAACACTGCAGATTCTGGTCCTGCCTTTCCTGGTTCGAGTCCGGGTACCCCAACAAGAAAAATTGCTAAGTGCTTGAAACATCAAGGCTTAGCGTTTTTTTACACCTCAAAAGTCCGATTTTTGACGACGAAACTGCATTTTTGCAACGGAAAACTGAATGGAAGATGAAAAAAACAACAAAAATAGTCGATTTCGCAAGACGCTATCCGCTGTCGGTCGCGCTGATTGTGGTGATTTGGGTGCTGTGCCTGATTCCGACCTTTCCCGAAACGCCACTCGACAATTTCAGCCTGATTGACAAATGGACGCACTTGGTGATGTACGGAACGCTCGTGGCGGTGATTTGGTGGGAATATCTGCGGCAGCACCGCACAAACTCCCTCGGCTCACTGAACGCCAAAAGGCTGTTTCTGTGGGCTTTCCTCGCGCCAGTCACGATGGGTGGACTCGTGGAACTGGCGCAGGCTTATTGCACCGCCGGACGGCGCAGTGGCGACTGGTTCGACTTCTTGGCGAACTCCGTCGGCGTGGTTTTGGGAACGCTTATCGGTATTCTTCTGGCAGTGTTCCGCGCCAAAGGCAGAACGGATACCTGAGCATGTGCTTGTTGTAGAAGCGGCGGTCGCCCGTGACCTCTGGACCGATGAAATCAGGCTTTTCAAAGGCTTCGTCGGGCGATGACAGTTCGACTTCAGCCATCACGAGGCCGTCGTTGTCACCGTGAAACTCATCGACCTCGAAGGTGTGCCGTCCGTCGGGACTTTTCACCAAGTAGCGATGCTTGTCGATGACGCCTCCGCGACAGATTTTCAGCAGGTTTTCAGCTTCCTCGCGCGTGATTTCCTTCTCAAATTCGTAGCGCGTCAGACCGCCGTCAATCGGTTTCCCCTTGATGGTGAGGAAGGCTTCGTCGTCGCGCAGTCGGATGCGCACAGTGGCGGTTTCGCAAGGGATGTAGCCTTGCTGAACGTGCATACAAGCATAGGCGGCACTGCGATATGCTCCGCCTTTTTTTACCAAGAATTTGCGTTCAATTTCGAATCCGCTCATTATCCGAGGCTTGTCCAGATGGCGAAAATCAGACCCAAGGCGATGAGTCCGCCGATGATCCACATCACAACATTTTTACCTTGTTGTTCTTGCTTTTTCTGGTACGCTTCGCGCTTTGCATTTACTTTTTTTGCCATAACTTTATGAATTTTGAATTTTGATGGTTGAATTTTGAATGATTGCTTCGCAATTTTGAATTGCGATTTTTGAATTATGAATTGTTTTTTGCTGTTTTGGTGATTGATATTAATAATTTTTTCAGTTCTTCGCAGTCGTTGAAGATGGAATCGAACTGGTTTTTGTTCAGATAACCAGTCTTGTAAAGCAATCTTAGCCAGTAAAGGCTTTCGTTACATTCTTTCTGCGAAATATAAATCTTCGCGATGAAGTCATTTCGGCTGATTCCACACTGGGCTTCGGCAAAGTTGGCTCCGATGCTTGTACCGCTTCGGAAGAGTTGGTCTGACATCCTGAATTCCCGCTTTTCTTCATTGAGAAACCGACAAAGATTAACCACACGAATCGCAAAATTCATGCATTTCTCGTCCATTATTTTCGCAAAATCGTTCATTCTCAATTCAAAATTGTTAATTCTTAATCGCTTTAGCGACAATTCAACATTCAAAACTCAACATTCAACCCTCTTCAGTGACTGGGAATTCCATCAAATAGGCTTTGATGAAATCGTCGATATGCCCGTTCATCACGGCATCGACATCGGTCGTCTGGTAGTTCGTGCGATGGTCCTTCACGCGGCGGTCGTCAAAAACATACGAGCGAATCTGCGAACCCCACTCGATTTTCTTCTTGCCAGCCTCGATTTTCGCCTGCGCCTCAAGCCGTTTCTTCATCGCACGGTCGTAGAGTTGCGAGCGCAGCAGCGTCAGCGCACGTTCCTTGTTCTTCGGCTGGTCGCGCGTCTCGGTGTTTTCGATGAGAATTTCCTCCTCCTCGCCCGTGTCGGGGTCGGTGTACCAATAGCGCAGACGCACGCCCGATTCGACCTTGTTCACGTTCTGACCGCCTGCTCCGCTGCTTCGGAACGTGTCCCACGAGAGTTTCGACGGATCGACATAGACCTCAATCGTGTCATCGACCAAGGGCGTGACGAACACCGACGCAAACGAGGTCATCCGCTTGCCCTGCGCATTGAACGGCGACACGCGCACGAGGCGGTGGACGCCGTTTTCGCTCTTGAGGAAGCCGTAGGCAAACTCGCCGCCCTCGATTTCCATCGTGACGCTCTTGATGCCTGCCTCGTCGCCTTCTTGAAGGTTGGAAACGGTGACTTTGTGGTCGTGGGCTTCGGCCCAGCGCATATACATTCGCATCAGCATCTGCGCCCAGTCCTGACTCTCGGTTCCTCCTGCGCCTGAGTTGATTTTCAACACGCAGTCCATCGGGTCTTCCTTCTGGCGCAGCATATTCTTGAGTTCGAGATCTTCGATGAGTTGCAAGGCCTTGCGATAGTCGTCATCGACCTCTTCCTCCGTCACCATCTCGTCGTGGTAGAAGTCGAAGGCGAGTTGCAACTCGTCAGCCGCCATTCGCACGGCCTTGTAGTCCTTGAGCCATTTTTCGATGCCTTTCACCTTTTTCATCTGCTCCTGCGCCCGTTTCACGTCGTCCCAGAAGTCGGGTGCCTGCGTACGCAGTTGCTCCTCCTCAAATTCCATTTGTTTCTGCGGAATATTCAGGTAGTGGTGCAGTTTTTCGGCTCTTTCCTGTATGTCTTTCAGTTGTTCTTGCGTGATCATAAGTCTTTGTACATCAAGTCAATCAATTCTTTATAATTCTTGTTGATGACGGTTCGTTTGAGTTTCAGCGTATTGGTCAGTTCGCCGCTTTCCATCGAGAAATGATGCGGAATGAGCGTGATTCGCTTGATTTGCTCGTAGCCCGAAAGCCGCTGCTGAAGCGTGTCGATGCGCTCTTTGAGCATATCGTGGACGGCGCGGTTCTGGCAGAGTTCCTCGCGCGACTCGAAGTCGATGCCTTGGTCGCGAGCCCATTCCTCGACGAGCCGGAATTCGGGCACGATGAGCGCCGAGACGAACTGACGCTGGTCGGCAATGACCGCCACTTGGTCGATGTATTTATCGACGAGCAGCATCGCCTCGACCATCTGCGGCGCGATGTATTTTCCGTTGGAAGTCTTGTAGAGGTCCTTGATGCGCTCGGTGAGGAACAACTCGCCGTTGCGCAGATAGCCCGCGTCGCCCGTGTGGAAGAAGCCGTCTTCGTCGAAGGCGACGGCGTTCACATCGTCGCGTTTGTAGTAGCCGCGCGTAATCGTCGGACCTTTCAAGAGAACTTCGCCCTCGTCGCTGATTTTAATCTGAATACTGCTGATCGGACGACCCACCGAACCGATGGTATAAGGCTTGTCCATGTGGTCGCACGACACGGTGGCGAGGCTCTCGGTCAGTCCGTAGCCCACCATCATCCAGATGCCAATCGAGTGGATGAATTCCTCGACTTCGGGCGACACGTACGCGCCTGCCGTCGGGAAGAAGTGGGCGTTTTCAAGGCCGAGTTGCTTGCGCACAAGGCTCAAAATCGTGCTATTGACGGCTTTGTATTCAAGAGCCAAACTGATGGGCGGACGCTTTCCGCGACTGAGATATTCGATGTTGTGCTTGCGACCGACAGCCAATGCGTGGCGGAAAATTTTCTGCTTCACCGCCGACGAACTCTCGATTTTCTCCTTCACGCCCTGATAGACTTTCTCCCAGAATCGCGGGACTGCCGACATACAAGTCGGGTGCGTCTCGCGCATCGACTGCTGAATCTCCTTCGGATAGGTGTTCAGAATGACTTGGGCTCCTTCGGTCAGGCACAAATACATCCATCCGCGCTCGAAAATATGCGCCATCGGCAGGAACGACATCACGCGGTCTTTCTCGCCGACGGGAACGCACTCGTCGTTGCCCTTCATCGCGGCAAAATACTGTCCGTAAGTCAGAATGACGCCCTTCGAGTCGCCCGTCGTTCCGCTCGTGTAGATGATGTTGCAAATGTCGTCCATCGACGCCTCTTTCCAGAGTTGTTCCACCTGCGACTGACGCGGCAGATTCTCGCCGAGCGCAATGAAATCCTCGAAATAGAGCGCGTTGTGGTCGTGCGACGAGATGCGCACGCTCTTGTCGAAGATGATGATTCGCTCGAGCGTCGGGCAAAGCGCGAAAATTCGATGCGCCTTGTCGTATTGCTCCTGCTCGCCGACGAACAGGAAGCGCACACTGGCATCCTGCACGACATACTGGATCTGCTGTTCGCTCGACGTGGCGTAAATCGGAATCGTCACCACGCGAATGCCGTAGGCACCGAAGTCGGTGTAGAGATATTGAATACAGTTCTGGGCGAACACGGCGACGTTCTCCTGCGGCTGCAAACCGAGGTTCAACAGGGCGTTAGACACTTGTTTCACACGCAGTGAAAACTGATTCCACGACACGGCTTTCCATTCCAACGAACCGAACATCCGAAAGTTCAGCACGGGCTTCGCTCCGTACTTCTTCGCCTGCTCGTGAATCAGGGTCGAAAGATGGCAATTGTTCTGCATTTTCTTTGTTTTTTTACGATTTTTTGCAAAGTTAGCGCAAAATCTGGAAAAAACAAAATTATTTTGCAGTTTTTCTGATAAGAATTTTTTTTCTGCCTTTCAAATAGATGCCGGACGAGAGTTGAAAATCGTTGTTGTATCGTCGTCCTTGCAGGTCGAAAACCGCCTTTTCAAAGGGCTTTTCAACGATGTTTTCGATGCCGATGGAACCTTCATTCCATTGTTCTTCAAGAAATTGCCGCTTCTGTTCCAACAGATTCAGGCAATAGTCTAACGCGCCGTTCACGTCGGCTGTGCCGTAGTCGGGCCATCGCTCGTGGTCGCAGACGGCAGCCTGTGCGATTTCCGTCGCGAAATTTTGCAGATAGGTCGTGAGCGTGGGATAGAGCGTCGGCGCAAATTGTGCCCACAATTCTCGGACTCGGGCCTGCAATTTCGGAAATTTTGCAAATTCCTCCATGATGCAGATGTCCCAATCTTCTCGGCTTTCGTGTTTGTACTGGTAGAGAAAGCGATTTTTCGGATGCCAGCCGTTGAAAGCGTGTCCCAAGTCCCACAGCGGACCGAATTTCCACGCGCTCTTGCCTCGGTCTTTGTAGAGGTAGCAACTGCCGAGAAAAGCCTCCACGTGGTCGAGGATTTCGTTCACGAAATAGTATCGGGCGAGCGCGTCGAGGTCGATGAATTGCTCCCATTCCGTGCTGTTTTTGTCGGCGGTATAGACGGCGCGCAACATGTCCGTCATTTGGTTGTAGAGATATTGATATTGCGCGGTGGAAAGCGTGTCGGGCGAGTGATAGGTGACGCGGAAGCGCGTCAGTTCGGTGCCTGTTCGCGGTGGAATCACCTGATGCCACGACTCATTGACATTGTCGATTTCCACGAGCCATCCGCCCGTGATGAGTTCGGGGGCGGTCTCGCGGTTTTCCTGTTCGGTGATGTTCACGCGCCGCTGTCCCACGCGCACTGTTTCGGTCAGGAAGTAAAGCCCCCGATAATCGCCGTTGAGCACCAGTTCGACGGGTCGTTGCTGCGGCGTGAATTCAAGTCCGACCATTCGTCCGAGTTCAAAACCGGCGGTGTTGCGGAAAAAGGCCGTTTGACCACCGTCGGCGTGGGCAAGCAGGGCGAAATGCTTGTTGCGCCCCATTCCCAACAGCGGCAGACCGCTTTCAAGTTTGATTTTGTAGGATTTTTTCTCGAAAGGTCCGTACCAAGTATAATTGCCGCGTCCGCGAATTTCCAAAGGAAACGGGTCGTCGGCAGAACCGATGGCCTCATAGCCCTCGATGCCCATCGGGTCGAGGTGGAAGGTTGCGCTCACGTAGTCGGTTTTCGAGTTGATGGCACTGGCGGTGTTGATGAAAACGACGGGCAGCGTGCCAGAATAGTTCACAGCTCTCGCTGCCGAAATCGCCATGCTCAGGAGCAGAAAAAGCCAAAAACTTCTCGCCCCGATTGTTTTCATCGTTTTTTCGACTGCCATAGCAACAATTTTGGTGCAAAGTTAGGGATTTTTTCCGATTTCAGAGCATTTTTATTTGTCGTTTTTGACAATCAGGGCGACGGCGTAGGCCGAAAAGCCTTCTTCGCGACCTGTGAAACCGAGTTTTTCGGTGGTGGTGGCTTTGATGGAAATTTGGTCGGAGGAAATGCCCATGACTTCGGCCATCGTTTGCTGCATTTGCGGAATGTGCGGATTGAGTTTCGGACGCTCGGCGCAGACGGTGGCATCGATGTTGCCGACTTCGTAGCCGTGCTTGCGCAGCAGTTCGACGGTCTTGCGAAGGATGATTTTGCTGTCGATGTTGAGCGTGTCGGCGGATGTGTCGGGGAAATGGTGGCCGATGTCGCGCAGGTTGGCGGCGCCGAGCAGCGCGTCGCAAATGGCATGGATGAGTACGTCGGCATCGCTGTGGCCGAGTAAGCCGAAACCCACCCCCGACCCCACCCCACGGGAGGGGAGATTGAATGGAATTTTTATGCCGCCAAGCCACAGTTCTCGGCCTTCCACCAATCGATGGACATCGTAGCCGAAACCCACTCGGAAACCCATCTCCTCCCGACGGGAGGGAAGTTTGGCCTGTTTCAATTCGTTTGAAATTTCGTTGAGTACTTCTTCGGTGTCATTGAGTACTTCTTCGTTTGTAAATCGTAGCACCTGATAGCCTTCTTGTTCTAAATAACGAGTTCGCTCTGCGTCTTTTTCTGGTTGTTCTCCTTCGAAATGATACCCACCGTCGATTTCTATGATAAGTCGTTTTTTCAAACAAACGAAATCGGGAATATAGCCATAGACAGGATGCTGCCGTCGGAAATGGTCGCCCATTTGCCCTTTTGACAAGAATTTCCATAAAACAGCCTCCGCAGCAGTAGGATTTTTCCTGTGTTCCTGTGCTTTCTCCAATAACAATTGATAGGTGTTGGCATCGGTTGTTTCAAAACGATTCCTTTTCATGCTTATATTTCAGTTTTAAGAACTCCCCTCCCGTGGGGAGGGGCGGGGGTGGGTCTTACTTCCTAAACAAATCCTTGATTCCATCCATATCAAACGACAGCGTGAAGCGCAGCGTTTGGTCGAGCGGATTGCTCTTCGCCGTGGCGATCACATAGCCTGCGTCGAGCGAAAACACGTTCATTCGGAAGCCGGCACCAAAGGTGAAATATTTTCTGTTACCCTTGTTTTCGGACTCGTGATGATAGCCTGCACGGAGCGTAAATTGGTCGTGGTAGCAATATTCGGCACCCACGCTCCACTGGATTTCCTGCAACTCCTCCTTGAAACCGTTGGGCGCGTCGCCAAAACTCTTGAAAATGCCGTTGATGCTCGAAATGTCGTAGTAATCCTTCTGCACGCGCCGCTGATAAGCCTCGGTCGATTCGCCATCTTCCTGCTTCGGATAGGTCGGAACGAGCAGTTTGTTGGCATCGGCGGCAATCGTGAATCGGTTGTATTCATCGACGGGAATCATCAGCGAGGCACCGAGTCGCAGGTTCGTCGGGATGAATTCGGGGTTGTCGTCGCCTCCGAAGGTGATTTTCGAGCCGATGTTCGACACGTTCATACCCAAACCCAACTGACATTCGCGGTCGCCGAGGTTCAAATAATCTTGATAATAGAGTCCGAGGTCGGCAGCGAAGGCCGTCCCAGGCTTCGTGTCGTCGGTGTAGTCGTAGGTTAGGTCGCTGTAGATGAAGCGCAGGGCGGCTGCCCACGAGAATTTCTCGCTGAGCATCATCGAATAGGCGAGGTCGAACGACATTTCGTAAGGCTTGATGGTCATCGCGTTGTCGGTGGCGGAAACATCGCTGGTGAGAAAGACCTCACCGAGCGAGAAATAGCGCAGCGAACCCGAAATGGCGGAATAGTCGCCGATGCGGTAGTAGCCCGTGAGATAGGCCAAGTCCATGTCATTGACGAGTTGGCGCAGCCACGGCGTATAGTTCAGCGCGATGCCTGCACGCGAGATGGCAAACGGATATTTCGCCGGATTCCAATATTGCGAGTTCACATCGGCCTCGGTTGCCACGCCGACGTCGCCCATACCTGCTGCACGGGCATCGGGCGCGATGGTCTGCGACGTCACCGACGCATTCACGGGGTTGAACATGTCTTTTTTGTCCTGTGCCGAGGCTGCGAGCGGCAGCATGGCGAGCAGGAAAACAACGAGAATTGCTCTGATTTCGATACGTTTCTTATCCTGTTTTTGCTTCATATTCCTTGATTGATAACAATTTTGATGCTTTATGATAACGCTGGAATCGCGATTTTATTATTTTTCGGGTGTTTTATCTGCAATTTTACGAGCCGATGACGATGAGTTTCTTCGCATTCGACACTTTTTTGCTGCCCTCGGACGACACGCTGACGCGATAGAGATAGACGCCCGTTTGCAGCCGCTGACCGCCATCGACCGTGAGATCCCAAGTGAGCGTGTAGGTCGAGTCGGTCGAAACGCCGCTTTCCTCGTGGTGCCAGAGTTGTCGTCCGCTCGTGTCGAAGATGTCGAGTTCCACTTCCATCTGACTGCCCGCGCGGTCGTGGCTGATGATGAAGGTCGTGGCGCTTCGGGCGGGATTCTGCGTACAACTCACGTTGAAGAGCGTCGGCGACAGTCCTGCGACGACATTGAACGACAGTTGCGCCGTCGAGGAGTTGTTCAGCACGTCCCAAGCGCGGAAAAGCAGCGTGTGCGGGCCGGGCGCGAGTTCGGGAATCTGGTAGAATGTCGTGCCGGTCGTGTAACTGCCGAAGTCGAAGCGGAAATTGTCGTTGAGGATGAAGGTTTTCGCCATGTCGCCGTCGATGATGAGTTCGAGGTCGTGTCCGATGCCGTTTCCAGAGGCATTGATGCCGTCTTGGTCGCTCACCTGCGCCACGAAATAGGGCGTTGTGTTGGTGTCGCCGCCGTTGCTGAACGAGGGCGAGTTCAGGTAGCAATAGATGCTCGGCCCGATGGAGTCGTTGCCGGCGGTTTCGGTGCCGCCTACGATGAATCGGTCTGACGCGCCGTGGGCGGTTTTGCTGCGATTGTTGTTCACGGCATAGATGTTGATGAGGCCCGTTTCGTCGGCATAGTTGATGTCTTTCGGCACGGCAAATTCAAACTCGAACTGGCCGTTTCGGATGCTGTCGGAACCGTTGTAGAGCGTTTTCGTGCGGTCTTTGTAGCTGAAAACCGTCTGCGAACCGCCGTCTTTGTCGGTGTTGTTCAGTTTGCAGACGATGGTTTCCTCGTTGTCGCGCACCACGGCAGACATTGTTCCGTTGAAGTCGCTGCCGTTTTCGACGTGGCCCTTGATTTTCGCGATGCTTCCGGCCTTCAGTTGCGGCAGATTTTCAGGGTTGTTCTTGATGTCGATGCCGTTGATTTCGTCGATGACAACATTTCCCGTCGGCACGTTCAACGCCAGCGCAGGGTCGCCTAAAAGTTGATATTGCAACATGTTCACGGTTTTGTCCTTGCCCTGCGAAATCATTTCGTTTTTCGCAAGCATCTGCGCCTCGCCGAGCGTGTTGGGCTTGCCGTTTTCATCGACGGCGAGCACGTATTTCAGGAACGACATATTCATGATTTTATTCTGCGTGACGAACACCGTGCGAGCCGTTCCGTAGAAGGCGATAGAACCGCCTTTGCTGCTGAGCACCGCCGTTTCGCCGATGGTCGGCGTGAGTCCGTCGAAGGGCATGATGTCGCACGATGCCGTAATCCACAGCGGCAGATTTTGATTCGTAAATTGCTCAAAATCAGACAGTTTCAGCACACTTTCGTGTGAAATCTGGTCGGCGCGTCCGTGTCCGGCATAGTCCATGATGAGTGCGCCATGCTGTTGGTATTGCTTCACGAGTTTCGTCACTTCGGGATAGGTGTTTCCCGTCGAGGAAGTTTCGCGCGTGTAGGCATCCCACATCACTTTTTTGACGATGAAGCCCGGATGTCGTGCCGCAATGTCGTTGGCAGCGTCGTTCACGTCGCGCATGTGGGTGTTGTTGTTGCCGTCGTCGCCCATGAAAACGAGGGTGTTCTGCCAAATTCCAGCGTTCTGGTTCGAGGCGTAGGCGATGACTTTATCGACCATCGTTTTCGCATTGGCCTCGCTGACGACGGGGAAGCGTCCGACGGCCATGTCAGCGAGTCCGGCAGGTCTTTCGTAAGGAAAAGTGCCAGTGGTGAGCGTTTCGTTGTCGTCGAGCATACAGAAAAACTCGTCGCTCACGTAGCAATAGGTTTCGCTGAACGAATTTTCGCTCTCGTAGCAGAGCAGATAATCGTCGGGCGAGGTGTGACGGAAGTCGCTGGTATTCATTCGGTTATCCCATGTGCAGTCGCCGAAGAGCAAAAGGAATCGCGGTTGATCGGCTTCGCTTTCGGCACGGTCGTAGAGCATTTTCAGATAGCGCTTGTAGGCCGTTGCGTCGGGCGTTCCACTCGAAAATTCGTTGTAGATCTCGTCGGCAGGCACAATTCTCACGCGCAAACCGTCGCGGTCGCGGTGGAACTGGGCGAGTCGCTCAGCCTGCGCAAATAGTTTTTGCGTCGTCGGGATGATGATGACCATGTCGGTCGCTTCGTGGGCGTGAAGGTTCTGGTTGGTGATGTTGTAAACGTATTCGGGCACGGGGAACGAACTGCTTTGCAGGCTCGGCGTGGCTTTCGGCTCGCTGAGAGCCAGCGAGATGAAGTCGAGTCGAACTGGGCCGCCAGAAGTCGTCGTAATCGTCACTTCGTTGCTTGCGGCGAGGTCGCTCACCTGAAAAACGCGGTTGGTGGCGTGGCCTTTTTCGTAGTTGATGCTCGACACGGCGATGTTGATATTGCCCAATTCCTTGCCGTTGCAAGTCACGCTGACCGTGCTGCTCACGCCTGCCGAAACCGTCACGGAAAGATTGCCGTTTTGTCCCGTCACGGGCGACGCAATGGCGTATTTTTTCGATGCACCTTGGTTGATGGGCGTGTTTTCGTAGAGGTTTCGACCGCCTTCGATCCACGCATAGTTGTCGATTTCGTGCAAAACGTGGTAATCGTCGGCCATCGGGTAGTTGGTTTTCAAAAATTCGTCTTGCGAAACGGTTTTCGGCTCGTCGTCGCTCTCGGTCAGGAAGTAATAACCGTAGTCGCTGTAAGGATTCCGCGTGCGAATCGTCGCGTCGGCACTCGTCCAACTCACAGGACCTTTCGCGTAGAAAAGCCGCTTGCCATCGACGATGCACTGCGCCACTTCCTGCAAATCGTCGGTCTGCCGCAGATAGTCTTCGGTCAGCACTTCGGGCTGTAGATTGCCACCGTAGCCGTAGATTTTCACCTTGCCGATGTTGGAAAAACCGCCTTTGCTGACGATTTCGTCGGTCAGTTGGTGGATGCCCGACTCGGAAACGCGGATTTTCGCCCATTTTCCAGTCGCCAACACCGAATTTTCGGCATATCGACTCGTAGAGCCGGCTTTTTGAGGACTTTTCCGAGCCTTTTTCTTCGCCTTCGCCTCGATTTTCAGCATAAAACTCACCAAAATCTGATAACGTCCTTCGCGATAGACGAGTGGCAGAAAGCGGACGGTGAAAGTGCCTTTCCCACGGCTCGTCATGACGCTTTGCTCGATTTCGGGCATTTCGGGCAACGGTTCTCCGCTGATTTTCAAGTAGTTAGCGATGTCGGTTGGCGACATGTCGATGAATTCGGGGTAGAGAATCGAGGCCGAATAAGTCGAGTCCTCAAATTGCTCGCCCAACGCGAAGCCATAGCCGAAATGGGGCAGTATCGAGTCGATTTTCACCTGTTCACGGGTGAGATTGAAAAATCGCTGCTGCGCTTGCGACGAAAGGGCAAAGCAACAGAACAAAACGATTGCGACGAGTTTCTTACAGCACTTGATTTGCATATTTTTTTTATTTTTTCTTCAAAATTCACTTCACGCGGAAGTCGAGCAGTTTCTGGTCTTCGAGCCAACCTTCCAGATGGTCGTCGATTTTCACCGGACCGACGCCCGCAGGCGTGCCCGTGTAGAGCAAATCGCCCGTTTTCAGGGTGAAGAAGCGGCTCACATAGCTGATGAGTTCATCGACTTTGTAGAGCATGTCGCCCGACCAGCCTTCCTGACGTGTTTCGCCGTTGATGTCGAGGTGGAAATGCAGGTTTTGGATGTCCTTTCCCTCGATTTCGACCCATTCGCCGATGACTGCACTGCCGTCGAAAGCCTTCGCCACTTCCCACGGATGCCCCTTGTCTTTCAACTGTCGCTGTCGATCGCGTGCCGTGAAGTCGATGCCGACGGTCACAGCGTCGTAGTAGCGATGGGCGAACTTCTCCTCGATGTTCTTGCCGAGCCGACAAATGCGCACGACGATTTCCACTTCGTGATCGACGCGCCCCAGATGGTCGGGCAGGAAAAACGGCTTTCCGTCCTTCAGCAGTGCCGAGTCGGGCTTCATAAACACGACCGGCTCCGCTGTCTTATATAACGCGCCATCCATCTCTTTATTGTGTAGCGCGTAGTTCTTTCCAATGGCTAATATTTTCATATTTCTGTTTTTTAGGAGTTCAGGAGTTACAGGAGTTCAGGAGTTCAGACGAATGCTATTCTCACTTCTCACTTCACACTCCACACTTCACACTTCACACGTTCTTCTCAAAACTTGCGTCATACAATGCGCCGCGCCATAGCCGTTGATGAGGCTTTCCAGCGGAATCCACTCGACCATCACGCCGGCATCGGCCATCGCCTTGTAATACGCCATCGACTGCCTGCCAACCGCCATGATATGGCGCGGTTCGATGGTCAGGAAATTGTTGGCGTAGTGCATTTCGTCCTCGTGGTTGATGGGGATAATCTCGTAGCCTTGCTTGCGAATGAAATCGACAAACGACAAATCGCGCTCTTTCAAGATATAATTCCCCTTCACTCCCCTTTCACTTCCTTTCTCTTCCTTTCCATTCCCTTCCCTCTGATACACATCGCAAGTAACAAACTCCGGCGACCCGGGCTCGGCATACAGGCGACTCTCCACCATCGTGCAAAGGTCGCGGTCGATCACGTTGAAATACGTGTCGAGGTGCATCTGCATCTGCCAGAACTTATGGTCGCGCACGACAACAATCGTGTCGTGGCCGAAGGCGTCGGCTTCCATCAACTGGCGGATGCCCTCGTCGTTGGTGCGCATACCGCAACCGATGAGCGACATGTCGCCCGCCGGAATGTAGTCGCCGCCTTCCAGCCGACCCTCGCCCGTGATGCGAAGAATGGGTTTCTGCCCCAAATGCTCGTAACAGAACGCGATGATTTCCGTTTCGGGCGCACGTTGCGACGAATTCATCTTGCAGATGACGTGTCCGCGAGGCGTGGTGATGCTCTGGTCGCGCGTGAAATAAAGGTTGATGAGCGGACGAAGGCTATAAACCGCCTCGTAGCCCGTGTTCAAGTCGGTTTTGTAGAGCGTCACCGTCGGCTGACGCAAAATACAACTGATTAGGTCGGCACGGCTCATCTTCGACAGCACATACTGGCGGTAGTTCTCCGATGCGTCGGGATTCTCCTCGTTGATGTGGCTGATGTCGTAGGTCAGCATTTTCTCCGCCAACGTGCGCAGTTTCTCGATGTCGGTCTCGTTCAGAATTTTGCTCACCGTGTGAACTTTGATGCCGTTGGCCTCCAACATACGGATGTACTGCCGATGCTCCGCAGCCGCTTGGTTCACGTCGAAATAGTCCTCAAACAAAGCCGCAGACGGATGAATCACGCCGTCGAACAATTCCTGTCCGGGCGTGTGCATCAGAATGTCGCAGGCTGGCGACCACTCCGCCCGAGGATAGGCGACTGTGGCGCAAGTGTTGTTTCCTTTCTGGTTCATATCCTTGTAGTTTGATTGTTTTGATTGCAAAGTTACGAAAAAAAAGGAACTCCCACAATTTTTTGACAAAAAAACGTCAGCCTTTCTTCACAGAAAGGACTGACGCCAACAAATAAAATTATGAAAAATTATACTCCTCCGCCGCTGTTCTCTCTCACGAGTTACTACACCGCGGTACAGAGTATCCAGAACAATGATTCCTTACTCTGCTACAAGCGTGAAGCGCTTGAAGGCGACGATTTGAAGTTCCTTGTCCTGCTGGGCGAGCCACTGCTGTACGGTGGCCTTGTCGCCGTCGCCGAACTGGAATTCTTGATCGACGAGGCAGTTTTCCTTGAGGAATTTCTGCACGCGACCCTTGGCAATGCCTTCAATCATCGGCATCTTCAGCTGAGCCTCGCCTTCGACCTTCGCGTCGGCGATGATTTTGCGGGCTTCGTCGGCCTGCTCCTGTGTGAGCCAGCCCTTCGCCATGTTCGACTCGATGTGATCTTCGGAATCGACGAGGTTCGGGTTGAGTCCGGCCTTCTTCAGCTTCATTTCTACGAATTTCTCGACCTGCTCGAGCTTGGTCTTCTCGACGGCGGTCTTGTATTCTTCGTCAAGCACTTTCTGCTCGACGCTCTCGGCGTTGAGTGCGACGGGCTTCATGGCAGCCACCTGCATGGCGAGTTTGTGGCCGGCCTCGACGTTCTGCTTGTTGAGCTGAACCATCGTGCAGAGCGTGTGCTTGCCCATGTGGTCGTAAACCTCGATGTTGTCGCCTGCGAGGGTGAGGTAGCCGTCGAGTTCCATCTTCTCGCCGGTGATGCCCGAGCGCTGCGTGACGGTGTCCAGAACGGTCTGTCCGTCGGCGAGCGTGAGTGCCTTCACTTCGTCGATGGTCTGGCACTTGTTGGCGATGGCTGCGTCGAGGATGGCCTGTGTCAT
>JAFYJH010000092.1 GCA_017538195.1 Prevotella sp. | reverse complement strand
GCGTCGGCGCACAAGAGAAACAGACAATTGAGTTGCCCGCGTGGATTCAGAACGTGAAGTTTTCGGGCTACGGAATGGTGCAGTATCAGGGGCACGACAAGGAAAATGCCCACGAAAATTCGTTTCAGTTGCGATTGGTGCGTCTGGCACTCGAAGGCCGAATCCAGCAGGATTGGTACTGGAAAATGCAGCTGCAAATCAACGGTAACATCTCGTCGCTGAACGCTTCGCCGCGTGTCGTCGATGTGTTTGCAGAGTGGCAGAAATACAAGTATTTCATGGTGAAGGCCGGTCAGTTCAAGCGTCCCTTCACGTTTGAAAACCCGATGCACCCGATCACGCAGGGCTTCATGTCGTATTCGCAGCCAATTTCCAAACTCGCAGGCTTCAGCGACCGCACGGGCGAGCAGGCTTCCAACGGACGCGACATCGGCGTGCAGATTCAAGGCGATTTCCTGAAGAATCAGGCCGGACGCAACCTGTTGCACTACCAAGTCGGCGTGTTCAACGGCGAAGGCATCAACCAAAAAGACAAGGACAACAAGAAAGACATCATCGGCGGCCTTTGGGTGATGCCGATTCAGGGTTTGCGCCTCGGTGCTTTCGGTTGGACGGGAACGCGCTATATGACCACCTCGGAAACTACCGATGCAGGAACGATTTCGGAAACTGGTAGCGTCCGCAAAAACCGCTACGCCCTCAGTGCCGAATACGCCAAGGACGATTGGACGATTCGCTCGGAATACGTTCACAGCCAAGGTTTTGCCGCGAATAAGGACAAAGGCGACAAGGCCGACGGTTGGTATGCGCTTGCCATCGCTCCAATCATCAAGAACAAACTCCACGCGAAAGCCCGCTACGACTGCTATCGCGACCAGAAAACGTGGGATTCGTCCAAGACTTTCTACGAAATCGGTGCCGACTATCTTTTCAGCAAAAACGTACAGTTGAACATCGAGTATGCCCGCGTGAACGAGCGGGCGACGCACACGAGTTACAACCTCGTCGATGTGGAGCTTGATTTCAGATTCTGAAAACATTTATTCAATATCTAAAAACTTAAAAATCATGAACAACATTCCAAGTGTATTTTGGCTTGTGCCTGTCGCGTCAGTCGTGGCACTGGGCATGGCCTGGTATTTCTTTAAGAGCATGATTAGTGCCGACGAGGGAACGCCCCGTATGCGCGAGATTGCTAAGTACGTGCGCGACGGTGCGATGGCCTATCTCTGGCAGCAGTACAAGGTCGTGCTCATTGTGTTCGTGGCACTTTGCGCCCTGTTCGCCTTTATGGCTTACGTGCTCCACGTGCAGAATCCGTGGGTGCCCTTCGCATTCCTGACGGGCGGTCTGTTCTCGGGTTTGGCAGGTTTCTTCGGTATGAAAACCGCCACCTACGCCTCTGGCCGCACCGCCAACGCAGCCCGCAAGAGCCTCGACGCAGGTCTGAAAATCGCGTTCCGCTCGGGTGCTGTGATGGGTCTGACGGTCGTTGGACTCGGACTGCTCGACATCGCGCTGTGGTTCATCATTCTGAACCGTTTCGACCCAGACGGTTTGATTTCCATCACGACCACGATGCTGACCTTCGGCATGGGTGCTTCGACGCAGGCATTGTTTGCCCGTGTCGGTGGCGGCATCTACACGAAGGCTGCCGACGTGGGCGCCGACATCGTGGGCAAGGTTGAGGCCGACATTCCCGAAGACGACCCGCGCAACCCCGCAACCATCGCCGACAACGTAGGCGACAACGTGGGCGACGTGGCCGGTATGGGTGCCGACCTTTACGAAAGCTATTGCGGTTCGATTCTTTCGACTGCCGCCCTCGGTGCTGCTGCCTTTGGCGCAGTCGGCGGTGAGACGCAGTTGAAGGCCGTCATTGCTCCGATGCTGATTGCCGCTGTGGGCGTGTTCCTGAGCATTCTCGGCATCTATCTCGTCCGCACGAAGGAAGGCGCGACGATGCGCGATTTGCTGAAATCGCTGTCGCTCGGCACGAATGTTTCGGCTGTGCTGATTGCCGTTGCAACGCCGATTATCCTCTATCTGTTGGGCGTGGAAAACTGGAAAGGTCTTTCCTTCTCGGTCATCACGGGTCTGGCTGCCGGTGTCATCATCGGACAGGCTACGGAATATTATACTTCCCACTCGTACAAGCCGACGCAGAAGATTTCCGAGGCTGGTTTGACGGGTTCTGCCACCGTGATTATCAAAGGTATCGGAACGGGTATGATTTCGACCTGTATTCCCGTCATCACGATTGGTGTCGCCATTATGCTGAGCTATCTGTTTGCCAATGGTTTCGACCTCTCGATGTCGTCCGACAGCCTTGCTCACGGACTCTATGGCGTGGGAATTGCTGCCGTCGGAATGCTTTCGACACTTGGCATCACGCTTGCCACCGACGCTTACGGCCCGATTGCCGACAATGCTGGCGGTAACGCTGAAATGAGCGAATTGGGCGAGGAAGTTCGCCACCGCACCGACGCCCTCGACGCCCTCGGCAACACGACTGCCGCAACGGGTAAGGGCTTTGCCATCGGTTCGGCTGCGCTGACGGCTCTCGCGCTGTTGGCTTCGTATATCGAGGAAATCAAGATTGCGATGGAACGTGCCGGAACGATGATGACCAACGTGAAAGGCGAGGCCATCAGTGCTGCTCAGGCTACGATTCCCGACTTCATGAACTTCTTCCAAGTCAATCTAATGAACCCGAAAGTGCTCGTCGGTGCCTTCATCGGCGCGATGGCAGCCTTCCTGTTCTGCGGTCTGACAATGGAAGCCGTGGGCCGTGCAGCCCAGAAGATGGTGGTCGAAGTACGCCGTCAGTTCAAGGAAATCGCCGGTATTCTCGAAGGCACAGGCACGCCCGACTACGGTCGTTGCGTTGAGATTTCGACCCGCGCAGCCCAACACGAGATGATTTTCCCGTCGGTTCTCGCCATTCTGATTCCGATTGTCGTGGGTGTCGTGCTTGGTGTGGCAGGTGTGCTCGGTCTGCTCGTCGGCGGACTGGCCGGTGGCTTCACGCTCGCCGTGTTCATGGCGAATGCCGGTGGCGCTTGGGACAATGCGAAGAAGAACATTGAGGAAGGCAACTTCGGCGGCAAAGGCTCGTTTGCTCACAAGGCGACGATTGTCGGCGACACCGTTGGCGATCCGTTCAAAGACACGTCTGGTCCGTCGCTGAACATCCTCATCAAACTCATGTCGTTGGTTTCGTTTGTCATGGCTGGTCTGACGGTTGAATTCATCTAAAAAATGTGGAACGAATCTAAAAAGGAAAACACCATGGACGAAGAAAAAGTTATTTCAACAGGTGAACAGCAAAGCGGTGAAGAGCATCGCAGTAGCGAGCATCATCATC
>JAFYJH010000091.1 GCA_017538195.1 Prevotella sp. | reverse complement strand
TCTTTAATTTTTAAGTTTTGTATTCAAATTTTGATTCATCGAGTGTCTTTTTATCCATAATTATTGAAGTTTTGGATTTTCACTTGCAAAGATAATCAATTTTTTCAAATTATTCATTCTTTTGACATGATTTGATTCAATTTCCTTTCAATATTCGACCGCTCCAACCCATAATCTTCGCGTCTGTCGATGTAGAGCAGCAGGGCAGCCACCGCCGTCGCAGCCAAAGCGAACAGCGCGAAGACGGACATCGGAACCGTGACATCGACGTGGCCGTCGGGCGAGGTGTATTGGTCGATGATGTTGCCAATATACATCGGGGCGAGCATCAGTCCGATGTTTTGGATGAAATAAATGATGCTGTAGGCCGTGCCCAATTGCTCCAAGGGAACGAGTTTCGGCACACTCGGCCACATCGCACTCGGAACGAGCGAAAATGCCACGCCCAAAAGCACCATCACGACCGTGGCAAACCACGTTACATTCGCCATCGGCAACGCCAAAACGACGTGACTAACGAGCACAATCGCACAACCGACCAACATCAGCGTGGCACCGCGTCCGATTCGGTCGTAAACCGAGCCGAAAAGCGGCGTGAGAACGATGGTTCCGTAGGGCAGAATCGAGACGACCCAACCTGCCGTGACGGGGTCGATTCCGTATTTATTGACGAGTACGTCGGTCGCGAATTTCAGGAACGGACGGATGCTCGTGTAGAACAGCACGCAGAGCAGCGCAATGAGCCAGTAGCCTTTGTTTGTGGCAAGTCGCGAGAGGTTTTTCGTCAGCGAAAAGTCCTTTTTTTCGCCCTCGCTTTTCACCGATTTGTCCATCAGCGTATAAACGATGAACATCAAGAATCCTGCGCCCAACATCAGTGCGCCGACGAGCAGCGACGCGGAAATTCCGTAGGTTTTCGCAACGACGGGACTGAGGCTGATGGCCGAGGCCGTTCCGAGTCGCGCCATCGCCACTTGAAGCCCCATAGCCGAAGCCAATTCGTGACCCGTGAACCACCTTGTAATCACCTTCGAGACGGTGATTCCCGTGATGTCGCAACCCACGCCAAACAGCCCGAAACCCAAGGCAGAAACGAGCACTTGCGTCTTCAGATGTTCGGGAATCAGACCGAAAAACGTGAACGGCATTTCAACGTAGGTCGTCGGCACGATTCGCGAAAGTGCCAACCAGTTCACAGCCGCCCCGCCGAGCATCATTCCCGTCGCGAGAATGCCCGTGAAGCGGATGCCGAACTTGTCGAGGATGATGCCGCCGAAAAACAGCATCAGCAGGAAGATGTTGAAAATGCTGTACGAACCCGCATAAAAGCCGTACTCCGCCGCCGTCCACGCCATTCCGCCCTCGCCGAGCGGAGCCTTCAGCGTGGTGGAAAGCGGCGAGACGATGTCCCAAAACACATAGCCGGTCATCATCGCAAACGACACGATGACCATCACCGTCCAACGTCTTACGGGCGAATCACTTGCACTTGTTTTCATAACCTGCAAATTTACGCAAATAAATCTGATTCGGCAAAGGAAAAACCGAGAAAAAATTTTTTTATCCCGAAAAAAACAAAAAATCGTAAAAAAATTTTCGTCGTTAGGAAAAAAAACGTAAATTTGCGATTGAATTTTAACGAAATTATCATTGAAAGAAGATTATGTTTGGAATTGGAGTACCTGAATTACTTGTCATCGCGTTCATTATTCTGCTCGTTTTCGGCGGACGGAAGATTCCCGAACTGATGAAGGGCTTGGGAAAGGGCGTGAAGAGTTTTAAGGACGGAATGAAGGAGGTCGAGGACGACCTGAAATTGGACGAGAAAAAAGAGGCGAAGAAGGATGAGCCGTGACACGGAAGTGGCCTCGTTCTGGGACCATTTGGACGAACTGCGGACGCGGATTCTGCGCTGTCTGGCGGTGGTCGGCGTGGTTGGCATCGTGGCGTTCAGCTTCAAGGAAACGCTGTTCGACATCGTGCTGGCACCGCGCTCGAGCGACTTTTTCACCTTTCGGCTGATGGGTGTCGAGCCGTTCTGCGTCGGACTGATGAACACGGGGCTGACCGAGCAGTTTATGATTCACCTGAAGGTGGCGATTTACACAGGATTGCTCGTCGCATCGCCTTTCGTTTTGTACGAAATTTTCGCATTCGTATCGCCTGCACTTTACGAGCGCGAGCGTCGCTATGCCGTGCAAATCGTGGGCAGTGCCTACGTGATGTTCGCTGTCGGAACGCTGCTGAACTACTGTCTGATTTTTCCGCTGACGGTGAAGTTTTTGGGCACGTATCAAGTCAGCGCAGACGTGGCGAATATGCTGACGTTGCAGTCGTACATCGACACGCTCATTGCGATGAGCCTTGTGATGGGGTTGGTATTCGAGTTGCCCGTTGTATGCTGGATTCTCGGACGGATGGGACTGCTCAATCGGCAGTTGATGCGCACGTATCGCCGCCACGCGGTTGTCGTCATTCTCGTCGTTGCCGCCGTCATCACCCCGACGACCGACGCATTCACGCTGATCATCGTGTCGTTGCCGATTTGGATGCTCTATGAAATCAGTATTTTTACCATTAGGCATTGAACATTGAAGATTGAATAATAACCAATAACTGAAATAAAAATGTTAAGAAAAATCAGAATTACATTAGCCACCGTGATGTTCATCGGCATCACGCTGCTCTTCCTCGATTTCACGGGAACGGCGCATCGTTGGCTCGGATGGATGGCGAAAATTCAGTTTCTGCCTGCGATTCTGGCACTGAACGCCGTCGTGGTTGTCGCGCTCGTCGTGCTGACGCTCATTTTCGGGCGAATTTATTGTTCTGTTATCTGTCCGCTCGGCATTTTTCAGGACATCATCGCGTGGTTAGGAAAAAAGGCGAAAAAGAATCGTTACACCGCCTCGAAAGCCCTTTCGTGGCTGCGCTACACGATGCTTGGCGTGTTTGTCGTGGCACTCGTGGCAGGCATCGGCAGCATCTTCCAGTTGCTTGAGCCGTATAGTGCTTTCGGGCGCATCGCCACGATGATTTTCCAACCGATTTGGAAACTTGCGAACAACGGTCTGGCGGCCATCGCGGAAAGCATCGACAGTTATGCTTTTTACTCGGTCGATGTGTTGTTGCCGTCGTTTGGCGCGGTGCTTGTCATCGCCGGCCTCACTTGCTTGGTGCTGATTCCGCTGGCTTTTGCGAATGGTCGCACGTATTGCAACACGGTTTGTCCCGTCGGCACTGCGTTGAGTTTTCTGAGTCGCTTTTCGCTGCTGAAAATCCGTTTCGACGAGGAAAAATGCCGCAGTTGCTCGCTTTGCACGAAAAATTGCAAGGCTTCCTGCATCGACTACAAGACGCACACGGTCGATTATTCGCGCTGCGTGGTTTGCGGAAATTGCGTGAAGAATTGTAAGTTTGGGGCGTTGAAATATGCCGCGTCGAGCGCGAAGAAATCGGAATCGGCTAACTCCTCCCGTCGTTCCTTCCTCGTGGCGACGGCAGCCTTGGCTACGACCGCGATGGCACAGGAGAAAAAGAAAGTCGATGGTGGATTTGCCGTCATCGAGGACAAGGCCGTGCCCAATCGCCAGACACCGATTACGCCGCCGGGTTCGCAGTCGATGAAGCACTTCGCGCAACACTGCACGGGCTGCCAACTCTGCGTGTCGAAATGCCCGAATCAGGTGCTGCGTCCGTCGTCCGATTTGATGAATCTGATGCTGCCGACGATGAGTTACGAGAAAGGTTATTGCCGAATCGAGTGCCACCGCTGTTCGACGGTTTGTCCGACGGGTGCCATCAAGTTCGTGAGCCACGAGGCGAAGGCTTCGACGCAAATCGGACACGCCGTTTGGGTGAAGAAAAATTGCATTCCGCTGACCGACGGCGTGGAGTGCGGCAACTGCGCCCGCCATTGTCCTGTCGGCGCCATCGAAATGGTGCCGATCGACCCCGAAAACGAGGAGTCGGCCTACGTTCCGGCGGTGAATGAATCGCGCTGCATCGGCTGTGGAGCCTGCGAAAATCTCTGTCCGGCGCGTCCGTTCTCGGCGATTTATGTCGAGGGACACGAGGTGCATCGGGAGATTTAATCTCGGGTCCTTAGCCCCCTAATTTAGGGGGTTGGGGGGCTTATAGTTAAAATGAATTTCGTCATAAAAATTTACAAAAATATAAAGAATAAAATGAGAAATCGAGATACAAAAGTGGGTCGTTCAGACCCCCAATCCCCTAACTTAGGGGGCTTGTACACCAGAAGAAGTTTTCTAAAACTATTCGGCGCAGGAACCGTCGCCACGACCGCAGCCCTCGTCGGTTGCAAAGACAAAGCCACGAAAGCCGTCGAGGACGAGTATAAACAGCAGGTGGAGCCGCCCGTCGGCAAGATGACCTATCGCACAAATCCGAAAAATGGCGACAAGGTTTCGCTACTCGGCTACGGAATGATGCGACTGCCGACTCTGCCCGTCGAAAAAGAGGGCGAGGATCCCGAATTCGACCAAGAAATGATCAACAAACAGGTCGATTACGCCATCGAACAC
>JAFYJH010000090.1 GCA_017538195.1 Prevotella sp. | reverse complement strand
GGATTTTCGCAGCGGATGCCGCAAAAGTCGATGGAAAGGTCAATTTTCTTTTCGACGCAAGCGGAATCGGGAAGATTTTCGACGATTTCCCGAATCCTAATCGGACGGTCGTAGTGGATACACGCTTTTTCGGCGGCCTCGAGTTCCGCTTCGGAACACTCGGCAACCCAACGACTTGCCAACCGATCGTTGTCGAAGCGGATCGCACGGATGGCTCGTGCAGGGTCGCCCGCCTTACAAGTTTTGGAACAAGGAGCATTCTGGCACAGCAAACAACGGCCTGCTTCCTCGTGGATATTCATTCGCTTATTCATAGTTGTATTGTTTTAGAAATTCACCAAAAATGACAGACCCAACGTCCAGTAATTCATGTACTTGCGAGTCTTGTATTCCCTTGCCTCCAAGCCTTTGCCGTCGGCGAATTCGCCTGTGGACATCGTGAGGGCGGCGTCAGCAAGCAAACTTGCGCCGGAAGTCATACTTTTCTCCACGAAATGGAAGGGATCGTACTTGGCCGTGAAGTCTTTGCGGGTGTAGTCGTAGTCGCAGAAGAGTCGCCACGAGAAATTCGACTTGTAGCGATAGGTGAGCGAAAGTCCCGTGCCAAACGAAGTCGAGGACTTTGCGCCTATGGTCAAATATTCCCATTCGTCGGTCCATTTCTCGCCCGTGTTGTTGGGATATTGCAAGTCGTTGAGCGACATGGTTGGGTCGCCAAAGATGTCCTTGTGACCCTGACGATTGTCAATTGTCAGCGTGTAGTTGATGTCTTTCTTGTTGCCCTCGGCGTAGCCGTCGATGTCAAGTTCCTGCGTGATGGAACGGCCAATCAGCGCCTTGGTTCCCAAAGAGAAATGATTGCCGAGAGGCAGGTTGAAATAGACACCGACACTGCCCGTGAACTCGGTGATGTGGTCGCTTTTCACGATGCCGTAGCTGTTGGTGATGGGAGCGTTGGCATTCCATGCACTCTCCGACTCCGTCTGATAGCCCACCTTGCCCAGAAAATTCAACAGATTCTCATACTCGTCACCCGTATAGTCACCGGGGAAAGCCGTTTCATAGTGAGGCTGCAGACTCTCCCAGACCAAAAAATCCTCGGCACCCACAGAACTGGCAAAGTCGCCGAAGTCCTTGACCGACTGTGCCCTGACGCGAAGCCGACCGCCCACGCCGATGTACTTGTTGAAGAAGTAGGCTCCTTCGGCATCGACCACCGTGGCGGCTCGGAACTTGAGGCCAACCACATCGTCCCCGTCCTCAAACTCGAGCTCTTTGTGACCAAGTCCCAAACCCATCGAAACGCTGAAGAAAGAAGGTTTTTCGCTTTCCAAAACCAAGTCGTTGCGCAGCAGTCCCTTTCTCTTGAAAATCAGGTCGCCGAGCGCGTAGCCCAACTCAGTGGACATGATGCCGATGCCGGCTCCCGACATGACATCGCTGATCCAGTGGCGGTTGTTGAGCACGCGCATCACGCCTGTTGCCGTAGCCACGCCGTAGCCAGCCACCGACCACCAAGGCGAGCGCGTCAGTCCGTATTCCTTGTGGAGCAGCGAGGCTCCGACGAAGGCCGTCGCCGTATGACCCGAAGGCCACGAATTGGCGGTGGAACCGTCGGGGCGCATTTCCTTGGCCGTGTATTTGATGCCATTGACGAAACCGGCCATGATGGCATACGACATTCCGGCACTTGCCAACAAACGAGGCCAGTCGCTGCGTCCTTCATAGCCGCCAAGTTTCAAACCGACCGTCATCGCAGGGCCGAAGAACTGCGTATAGTCGTCGATGCCGGTCTTGAAATCGGTGAGCAACTGCGTGTTTTTCTTGCCGCCGTCCTCCGCCTTTTGATTGACGCGGAACATCGCCTTGTCGCTCTTAATCGCCCAACCGGCCACGAACAAAGGCACACCCACGAAGGTCAAATCGTCCATGAACTTGTAGGGTTTGACACTCGGATTCGTCTTCAACTTGAAGAAATCCAAATCCATTTTGGGACTGGCTGTCGGAGCCATTCTGTCGAGGGTGAGCGTGGGCTGCTCGTAGAGTTTGCCCAGTTCAATCTTCATTTCGGGTACTTCGAGCTTCAGAGGCTCCGTGTCTTGATAATTGTCTGCGTTGGCCTGAATTGTCAGGGCAACAGCCACGAATGTAAAAAAATATCTGATATTCATATTCCTTTCATATTGTTTAGTTCTAACGCGCCAAAAGTACATATTTTTTTTAAAATGAACAAGATTTAACGAAAAATTTTAAAAAAAAATTTGATTTGATGGTAATAATACGTAACTTTGCAAGCGACAAAAACGGAAAACGAATGGAATATATTTTTGAAACCGAAATGGAAGTGCGCGACTACGAATGCGACATCGAAGGCATCGTGAACAACGCCAACTACCTGCATTACGCCGAACACACGCGCCACTTGTTTCTGCGCAGTCTGGGCGTGAGTTTCGCCAAGTTACACGAGCAGGGCACCGACGCTGTCGTGGCGCGGATGAACCTGAAATTCAAGACGCCGCTGCGCTGCGACGATGTTTTCATCTCACGGCTCGCCCTGACGAAAGACGGCATCAAATACATTTTCCATCAGGACATTTTCCGAAAATCCGACAATCGCCTCTGTTTCCACGGCGACATCGAACTCGTCTGCCTCGTCAATGGTCGCCTCAGTGCCTCACCCGACTACGACGCGGCTTTCGCACGATTTTTCCCTGCTGAATAAACTCGATTTCTTCGATTTTTCGTAAAAAAAATACAAAACAAGCCTTGAATCCTCATAAAACATGGAGAAGCAAGGCAATCACAGCCACCAATACGGCCACTGCGCTTAAAACCCAGAATACGTAGTCCATCGTACCCCGTTTATTTCCCGTGTAACCGTAAAATTCGCTACGACTTTGCCTTCTCTTGCCTTGTTTGTTCCTTTTAGCCATTGTTTTGTTTTATTCTGATAAAAATCGACTGCAAAATTAGTTAAAAAAAATTATTTCTGCAAATTTTTTCTCATTAAAAACAAAAAAAACCGCCGAAAAGCGGTTTTTCTTGTTATAGTTTTGAAAAAATTACTTCACACCCAATGCTTCGAGCGCATTCTTCGCACCCTCGTCGTCGGGAACGATTTCAAGAATTTTCTTGAAACTGGCAATCGAGGAAGCGTTGTCCTTGTTGAGATAATAGTAGGAACCGAGGTAGCGATAAGCCTCGATGAGGCGTTGGTTGTCGCTGTTGTCGCGGTCCGTGGCATTGGCGAGGTGATCGACAATGGCCTGATAGAACGGCTTAGCCAGTCCCTTTTCGCTCTCGGGATCCATCGCACCGGCCAGACGAGCGCGCATGAAGTTGGCGTAGTCGATCTGCTCGGGATATTCTTTGCCCAGTTTCGCATAGACGCCATCGGCCTTCATAAAGGCATCGACCTGAGCCTGTCCCGTGAGGTCGGCACCCATTTTCTGGTAAATCGTGGCAAGTCCGGCGATGTCGTAAGCCGACGGCTTTTCCTTGCTGTTCAGGTAGATGTCGTAGTATTTCGTACCGTTGTCGAAGTCGTCCATGGCGATGTAGGCATCGGAGAGGTTCTTGTAGGTCATGCTGAGGAGTTCCTTGTTGTCTTTGTTGGCCTCGGCAGCCTTGAGGAACATTTCGACGGCACGGTCGTACTGCTTCGCGTTCTTCAGCGCGGTTCCGTAGTAAGTGTAGTCGTAGCCCGAGATTTTGACGCTGTCGGAGCGGTTGAAGAGGGCGTCGGCATATTGCAGAGCCTCGTCGGTGCGCTCCATGTCGGTCAGGTTGTAGAAGGCCAGACGGTTCCACGCAGCCTTGCGAGCGTCGCGGGTCAGACCGTATTTCGCCAGTTCGAGACTCTTCTCGCGCTCTTGGTGCATCCACGTGGCCATCGCGTAGTTGGTGATGTCCTCGTCTTCGAGTTTGGTCTTATCGACCTTGCTGTAATACTGGATGGCTTCTCCCAGACGGTTCGAGTTGTAGAGGATGCGGCCAGCCATGGCATCGACGGCGATGTCGGGACGCTGCACGCGCAGGTCTTCGAGGTTGGCGACGGCTTCCTGCGGACTGCGGCCACGCAGGATGTTGGCGTATTTGTAGTAGCCTTCGGGGTCTTTCGGGTCGGCGTATTTGGCCTGTGCATACTGCTCGGCAGCCTTTCCGCCGTCGTCGTTGAACACGGCGATGTCGCCCAGAAGGATGAACGCCTTGGCACACTTGCTGTCGCGTGCGATTGCCATTTCAGCGTACTTCGTGGCATTCACGGGGTCTTTCGCCCGAAGAAATTCCCGACCGATGGCCGTGAGCATCGCCGGATTCTTCTTGTTGGCATTGACGATGGGCTTCAACTGCTTATCGACGTCGGTCTTCGAAGCGATGATGTTAGTCACTTGGCCGATGACGGCCTGATCTACTTGCGCCATGGCGGGAGCACTGAGGCTGAGCGCCACGATTCCTACTACGAGGTATTTCAACTTTTTCATACTTTTCTCTCTTTTAAAAGGTTAAACAATACGCTGACTGCTTTTTTCTATACGACGAATGGCAGTCGGAAAGGTTTATTGCGTCTTTACATTTACGTTTCTGATGGTGATGTCGCCATAGACGGGCAGCAGTCCCGACTTGAGGATGATTTTCTGGCCGACGGGCGACTCGATGAAGTGTGCAAATCCCCACGGAAGGCCGTTGCGCGGGTCGTTGAGCAAGGCGTAGATGGTGCGGATGAGCGGATAGTTGTTATTGTAGATGTAATATTGGTAGGGCTTCCAACTGTTCGACGGCGTGGCCGTGTCGAGCCTGCTGACCGACATCACACGGATTTCCTTGTTATAGGTGAGGTTGGTCGTGTCGCGCTTGTCGTTGAGCCAGTTGCTTCCGATGATGCCGATGGCATTCGGGGTCTTGGCGACGTAGTTGACCACCTCTGCGCTGGTCTGTGCAGCGGTTACGTTGGGGCTGGTGATGGGTTTACCGCCCAGAATGGAGTCTTCGGCGTAGTGGACAGCCGACGATTTCTTGTTGTCGAACACGAGGGTGATTTCCCCGCGCTTCGAGCCGGGATAGATGTCGCTCCACTTCGTGGCCTCGCCGTTGAGGATGCGGGCGATGTCTTTCACGGTGATGCACGAGTCGGTGTTCGACCTGTGTACGATAAGAGCCAGTCCGTCGTAGGCGAGGCGCAGCGTGCGCGGATTGTTGCCGAGGTCGATGAGGCTCTGCCGCTCTTCGGGCTTGAAGTCGCGCGCGGTGATGAGCAGGCAGGTTTTCTTGTTGAGCAACATTTCCATGCCGTCCGACTCGTTGGTGTAAATCGGATTGACTTTCGCTTTCTTGTAGGTGTGTTCGAATACTTGTCGTTCTTCTTCGACGATGGGACTAAAACTTTCGTCAGAGGCGAAACTGATCACCCCTGACGAATAAGTGTCGGTGCGCCCGCTCTTGGACTTCTTGTCTGAGCAGGAAGCCCAGAGCGTGGCGACCAGTGTTAATCCTACAATGATGTAAGATGCGTTTTTTTTCATTTTTCGTTGTTTAAAATGACATTACTGCAGTTTGAATGAAACAGGCACGTTGTACTTCACGCGCACGGCAGAACCGTTCTGCTTGCCGGGAATCCACTTCGGCATCGACTTCACGACGCGCTGGGCTTCCTTGTCGAGCGACGGGTCTACGGAGCGGACAACTTTCACGTCGGTGATCGAGCCGTCTTTCTCGACGACGAACGACACCACCACGCGGCCCTGAACACCGTTCTCCTGTGCCACGACGGGATACTTGATGTTGTTGCTCAAGTACTGCATGAGGGCTGCGTCGCCGCCCGGGAACGAAGGCATCTGCTCCACGACCTCGAACACCTTCTCGGGTTCGGGCTTCGGCTCGGGCTGTGCCACGGTTTCCTTCAGTTTGAGCACTTCACCGTCCTTGTCGTCGTTACCCTTCACGTCGAGGGCACCGATGGCGGTCTTGGTGTTCAAGAGTTCGTCTTGGTTCTTCAGCTCGTCTTCGGGCTTCACCTCGTCGTCTTTCTTGATGACGGGCGCGGTGAACTTCACCGAGCTTTTGACGCGCTCGACGACCTTCTCGGGCTGTTGAATCTCAACTTTCTTCTGCTTCACTTCAGCTTTCTCCTTCGGCTTTTCAAGCGCTGAAAGTTCCTGCACCTGAGTGACTGCGACCTTCTGGGTCGAGGCCTCGATGAAGTTTTTCAGGCTGATACCGACATAGATGAGTGCAGCTGCAGCAAGCATGGTCAGGATGGCGATGACGTTTCGCTTGGAAGTTCCCTTGCGCAGCTTGTAGGCTCCGTATTCTTGGTTTCTTCCTTGGAACACGATATCGACCCAGTCATTGTTTACAAGATCTATTTTTGACATAGTTCCATACGTTTTTTAATGGTTTGTAACTCGCGACCGACTTACTTGATTCCGCGCTGCTCGAGAAGTTTCTCGTCGTCGGGGTTGATGTCGTCGATCACATATTTACCAATACTGCAAATCTGCATTTCATCGAGAGCTTCGACTACTTTCGAGTAGGGCGCACCGTCGGTGGGCTTGATGATGACGGTCATGGTCTGGATTTTCTCGCCGGTTCCCGTCACGTCGCCGCCCTTGATTTTCGAGAGTTCGGCGTTGTAGGCCGAGTCTGTCCATTCCTTCGGGTTGGCGAGTTTCTTCTCATCGAGCTTGGCCTTGGCCTTCATCACGTCGAGCACGGGCTGTGTGCCGTCTTCGGTGACGTGGCCGATCAAGACGCTGCGGATGCCGTCCTTGCCCCAAGTGGTTTCCTTGATGCACGACGGATCGTCGTACTTGGGCAGTCCCTCTACGTAGTACACTTTCTTCTCGTCGGAACTGACGTACATCGTAATCGTGTACGACGCCTTCGTCACCGACTTGTCTTCGTCCTGCATGTTCTTGTCGTTACTCGGCATGACCAGCTCCATCGACTGAGGCTTTGCCAGAGAGGTACAGAGCATGAAGAACGTGATGAGAAGCATCATCATATCGACCATGGGCGTGAAGTCCACGCGCACGTCCATCTTCTTTTGTTTGCTTGCTTTCTGTTTTGCCATAGTTTACTCCTCCGATGCTTTAAGTGACGTAGCCAAGTAATAACGGTTCTCGTTGATGTCACGCAGTTCGTTCATGATACGCTTCACGGTCTTGTACGGCGTGTGCTGGTCGCCCTTGATGATGAGCTTCAGGTCGTCGTTCACGCCGCGAGCGGCTTTCACCCAGTGCTGGAACTGGCTCATGCCCTTCGTGCCGTCGCTGTTTTCGATGCTGTCGAGGGGGATGCCTTCGTTCTTCTCACTCTGGATGTACTTGTTCATCTCGTTGACGTCTAATTTCAGATATTCGTCGAGGTTCTCAATGGGCACGCCCCACATGGCGTCTTGCAGGAAGTTGGCCTGCTGCTCCGCACTGAGGCTCACGCCGAACAAACCGGTGATTTCGCTGAGCACTTCGCGGATTTCTCCTTGATTGTCCATGCCCATGAACACCTTGCCGACGGAATCGACGAGTATCGTCAGAGCGTCTTTTTCCGGAACTTTGATCTCCGAGACAGACGACGGGGTGAGCACTTTTGCCGGTTCGTTCTTGACAAACGTCGATGTCATCATGAAGAACGTCAGCAGCAGCACCATCACGTCTGACATGGGAGTCATGTCGATCCAGACGTCTTGTTTCTTAATTTTTACTTTACCCATAGCGATAAATGTTTTAAAGGGTTAGCAAAAATTAAGCCTCTTCTGTATGGTTTGTTTCGTAGGTCTGAGCGATCGAATAACCAACCTCGTCGAGGGCGTATGTCAACTTGTCAATCTTGTTCGTGTAGTAGTTGTAGGCGATCACAGCACCCCACGATGTCAAGATACCAGAAGCCGTGTTCACGAGGGCCTCGGAGATACCTTGCGACAGGGCGAGCGAGTCACCACCACCACCAGCAGCCAGAGCTGCGAACGAACGAATCATACCTACCACAGTACCGAACAGAGCGGTCAGCGTACCGAGCGTTACGATGGTTGCCAGAATCGGCATGTTCATCTGCAAGGTCGGCATTTCGAGCTGCGTAGCCTCTTCGTGAGCCTGCTGAATCTTGGCGATTTTCTGCTCTTTCTTCAGGCCGGAGGTTGCTTCCATCTCCTTGTAAGCCTTCAGCGAAGCACCAACAACGTTGGCAACGGTTCCGCGCTGGTCGTCGCAGAGCTTCTGAGCCTTCGCGAAGTCGCCTTCTGCAAGGGCTTTTTTGATGTTAGTCACGAACTTCGGCAGTTGTCCCTTACCGAAAGCGGTGCGCAGAGCGAGCCAACGCTCGATGGAGAGAGCAATCACGGTGAACAACAGCGTGATGATCACCGGCACGACGATACCGCCCTTGTAGATCAGACCGAGGAGGTTTCCGTCTTTCACGTGGTTGTTGCGATCGCCATCCACGAAGTTGGCGGGATTACCCAGCACGAAATAGTAGAAAGCTACTGCTGCAAGGAAGCAGAAGAAGATGATTACGATTGCGTGTTGAACGCCTTGGAAGCCCTGAGACTTTTTCTTCGGGGCTGCACTTGTTTGTTTGTTTGCCATAATTTAATTTTTTTGTTTTTGGTTATTAAATAAATTTTGTTGTGAAAAAAAATTTCATTTTGAACACGCAAAGATAGCAATTTATATGATAGGAACGCAAGAATTAAGAAGATTTAACAACATATTCGTGCATTTTTTTGCTAAAAGCGCCATTTTGGGGTCTTATTTCAGTTTCTTGAGTGCTTCTTTGATGCGTCGAATGGCCTCGCGAATGTTGTCGTCGCTCGTGGCATAACTCATACGGAAACAGTCGGGATCGCCGAAGGCATCACCGCCGACGGTTGCGACCTGCGCCTCTTCGAGCAGATACATCGCCAAATCGCTGCTCGTGGCGATGGTCTTGCCGTTTTCTGTCTGCTTTCCGAAGAAACTGCTGCACTTCGGGAAAAGGTAGAACGCGCCCTCGGGCTTGTTCACTTCGAGGCCGGGAATCTCGCTGGCGAGTTCAACGATGAGGTCGCGGCGACGCTCGAAGGCCACGCGCATCTCTTCGATGCAGGCTTGGCTCTCAACGTAGGCGGCGAGCGCAGCCTTCTGGCTGACGGAGCACGGACCGCTCGTGTATTGTCCCTGCAACTTGTTGCAGCCTTTCACAATCCACTTCGGCGCAGCCATGTAGCCGATGCGCCAGCCCGTCATCGCGTAGGCTTTCGAAATGCCGTTGATGATGATCGTGCGCTCCTTCATGCCGGGGAACTGCGCGATGCTCTCGTGGTGGCCTATATAATTAATGTGTTCGTAAATCTCGTCGGCGAGAACGTAGAGGTCGTCGTGCTTCAGAATGACATCGGCGAGGCTTTTGAGTTCTTCCTTTGAATAGACGCTGCCCGTCGGATTGCTCGGCGAACAGAGAATCAGCAGGCGCGTCTTCGGCGTGATGGCCGCTTCGAGTTGCTCGGCGGTCATCTTGAAGTTCTGCTCGAAGCCCGCGTTCACGAAAACGGGCGTTCCGCCTGCCAAAAGAACCATCTGCGGATAACTCACCCAATAGGGCGTGGGGATGATGACTTCCTCGCCGTCATCGACGAGCGCCATCACAGCGTTGCAGACGCTTTGCTTCGCACCGTTCGACACGATGATTTCGTCGGTCGAGTAGTCGAGTCCGTTCTCGTTTTTCAACTTCGCAACGATGGCTTCGCGCAGGTCGGCATAGCCCGGCACGGGCGAATAGCGCGACCAGTTGTCATCGACGGCCTTTTTCGCGGCCTCCTTGATGTGGTCGGGCGTGTTGAAGTCGGGTTCGCCCACGCTCATGTTAATCACGTCGATTCC
>JAFYJH010000089.1 GCA_017538195.1 Prevotella sp. | reverse complement strand
TAAATATTGCTCAACAGAAATATGTTCATGCCAAGAATGATTATGAGGCTGCTCTGAAAAAGAACGGCGGGTCAGACGAAAACGAGTTGAGGCATCGTCAGCAGGCGATGGAGATGTACAAGCAACTCCACGAAAAGGCACAGAAATATGCTGAGTCTGCCAAGAAACTATACCAGAATATTCATGGGGAGGTGGAACGTGCAGAATGGATGAGCAATCGGCATCGCAACAAATTGGAAAAGAGTAAGGAAGATGGTGACAACTTTCTGAAAAAGGCAATCGCAGCACTAAATGATTACGCGCAATGAAACGGATGAAAATGCTGTTGGATGAAATGCACCAATACGTGCAGGCATTCAATCGGAACAATCAGATTTTGAAAGACAACTGGCAAGACAAGAAATCGGAGCATTTCAGCGATACTTGTATCACGATTGTCAATGGTACTTGTCAGGAGTATATGCAGACCGTTGAGCAGGTTCAAATGGGTATCAATAGTTCTTTGGAACAACTGAAATCGATGGAACAAGAACTTAGTAAGGAATTGAACAGCCCGACATGGGCGTATAAGGGAGCATCATGACAAAAATCGAGGTGTTTCGGATGTGACTATAATCATTTAAAAAGGCATCATCATTCTAAGTTTATACATAAAGAGCGTTTTTCCCGGGCTGAGTACATAATCTGTCATGTCTATGGTTGGCGTGATGTTCAGTTTAAATTTCTTATTGAACATCTCTGCCATTCCCAAGAAAGCCTCTCCGTGTGTTCCATTCACGTCCTCTCCGTTCCACATAAGATAGTAGTGAATCATCTCATGGACTAAGATGTCACGGAACTGCTTTTTTGTAAAATCATAGCACTTGCTCATCTCGATGGTAGGCTTTATTACTCTTCCCTTTCGGTCGAATCGGCAATAGAACCTTCCGATGTACTTGTAGCTGTTGTTAACCTTCGCTTTTGGAATTTCAAGTTCACCATTGAAATATTTTTCATTGAAGATGATGAATCCGTCTAAAATGTCTTGCTGTGTGACTATCATAATTTGCCTTTGATTGTTTGAAGTTTTCTTGGTGCAAATATAGATAAATATTTTGAATTAATGATTATTTCTTTTGGATATTTGAAAAAAAGCGTATCTTCGCAAAAAAATCAAGCAATTATGAACATCGGTTATGCCAAAAGCGTACCGAAGTTTTACGCGGCTGCGTTTTTCTTTTTCAAGATGTTTGGAAGATAAATCTGCATTTTAACGCAGTTTGAACTATGAAAAATGGCATTTTAACGCACTTTTGTGGCACAAAAACGGCATTTTAACGCACTTTCCTTTGCTTTTATCATTTTATTTCTTATCTTTGCGGCGGATTTGTAACATAAAGCAATTGTAAAATGGACGAGAGGATAATTCTTGAGGTATTAGCGGAGCAGAAGGAGGAAATCGCCAAATTGAATGCAAAAAAATGGATTTCCAGAATGGAGGAAGGGCAGTTTGAACTCGACAGCCCTCTGGCGCAGGTTGTTATTGGTGTAAGGCGGTCGGGAAAATCCACGCTCTGCCACAAAGTATTGTTGCAGAACAACATCCGATATGCCTATGTGAATCTCGATGACGACCGGCTGATGGGCATTGAAACATCGGACTTGAATACGCTTTTGAGTTGCATCTATCAGCTTTACGGGCAGGACATTGATTGTTTCTTCCTTGACGAGATGCAAAACGTAGAAGGTTGGCATTTGTTTGTCAATCGCTTGTTGAGAAACAACATGCGCGTGTTTGTTACAGGTTCCAATGCCCATCTGCTGAGCAGCGAACTGGCGACACACCTCACGGGTCGCTACAATGAGATACGCTTGTATCCGTTTTCATTCTCTGAATATTGCATGTATAAACAGTTGGACACAAACGGACTAACCACCAAATCCAAAGCCGCACTGAAAACCGCGTTCACGGAATATCTTGTAGAAGGTGGATTTCCTGAACTCATGCGTGTCCACAACAAACGAGCGTATGTGCAGAGCCTCATCGAGACGGTCATTGCCAAAGACATCAAGAATCGTTTCCGCATCCGAAACGTGGACGCATTGCGGCAAATGGCAGACCATCTCATCAGCAACACCTGTCAGGAAATCAACTACGAAGCTCTGGCCGAGCAGTTCGGTCTGGGCAGTCAGGCCACGGCCAAGAAATATGTCGGATATCTAACACAAGCCTTTCTTTTAACACAACTTCAGAAATTCTCGTTCAAAAGTCGTGTTCGTATTCGCGACTCAAAAGGATATGTTGTTGATACGGGCATGATTGCTAACAGGAAAGACGCTCTGCTCCCCGACAATTATGGCTGGCGACTGGAAAACATTGTTTTCGTGGAACTTTTGCGCCGTGCTGCACCACTGTTTCACGACATCTACTATTACAAGCCCACGAGTCGCAGCAAGGAAGTGGACTTTGTGGTTTGTGAGCAAGGCAATGTGGTGGAATTGGTACAGGTGGCCTACGACATTGTGTCGCCCAAAACTTTCAGGCGCGAAACAGAATCACTGACACAAGCCGCCGCAAAACTAAATTGTGACAGGCTTACCCTTGTCGCTCTTTCAGAATCGCACGACGAAACCATCAACGGCTATACTGTCCGCATCAGAAATGTTGTCGATTGGTTGTTGAAGAAAGATTTATAGGGTTCTCGCTTAACCGAAATTTTTGTACCTTTGACTTCGTCGAAGGTACTTTCTTTCGAGAATAAAAAAGAAAAACGATTTTCCTTTTTGTATTCTGCTCACTTATTCGTACCTTTGCAACATGAAAAAGATACTGTTTTGGATGCTGACCATGCTTTTTGCAACGCTGCAAACGGCTGATGCTCAGCAATATACGGAGAAGGACAGCGTGCGCGTGATGGAACTGCTTGCCGAGGCGAAACGGCAGAAAGCGGACACGAACTGGATGGTTTTCTTCGGTCGGAAGTTGCGCGGTGTGCCCTACGTGGCGAAAACGCTCGAAATCAACAAGGAGGAACGACTCGTCGTAAACCTGCGGCAACTCGACTGCACAACGCTCGTGGAAAACGCGCTCGCGCTGACGCTCTGTATGAAAAACAATCAGGCTGATTTCAAGGATTATTGCCGTTTTTTGCGCCTCATCCGCTATCGCAACGGCAGCGTTTCCTACATCGACCGACTGCATTATTTCGCGGACTGGATAGAGGACAACACGCGGCTCGGATTCGTGAAGGAACGCACTTTTCCAAAGGCAATGCCGACGGCGAAGCAGACGCTGAGAATCGACTATATGAGCACGCACATCGACCAATATCCGATGCTTGTGGCGCATCCGAAATGGGTCAAGGAAATTGCCGAATCGGAACGTGCGCTGACGGGAAAAACCTATCCGTATATTCCCAAAAATCAGATTGCAAACAACAAAATTTTCCGTGAAAACATCCATGACGGCGACATTCTCGCCATCACGACGAGCAAAAAAGGACTCGACACATCGCACGTCGGCATCGCCGTGTGGCACAAGGATGGTCTGCATCTGCTCAACGCCTCGATGATTCACAAAAAAGTGGTCGAAGAACCGATGACGCTGTGGCAATATATGCAGAAACACCCGTCGCAAACGGGCATTCGCGTCATTCGTTTGCTTTGAGAATCAATTTTTCCGCTTTCCGAAATTATATCCAAAATAGAAATTGAGGTTTCCGAACAAAGTATTGGTCGAGAACTGGCTTTCGGAATAGCGATAGGTATGGAGAATGACGCTTGAACCAGCATACCAGCGCGTGTTGTTCCAAACGAGGCCGAAGCGCCCTACCGCGTCGAAATTGAAATTGCGGAACGAGAAGTCGCGCAGCAGCGAGCCGTCTTTCTCGGTGTTGCCCGTCGTTTTCTTGTAGCTCATACCCAACGACAGCGAGCCCGCCGCCAGCCAATTTTTCGCGAAAACCCAGTTGTAGCCGTAGCCGCCATAGGCTGAAACGTCGGTAAAATGCACTTCCGAGGCGATGAGAGCGTCGTCGGGGAAGATTTTTGCGGATCCCGGACCCAAATATTTTTCGATGGTTTCGTTGAGCGACTCCACATTGAGGTTGAGCGTGTGTTTCGTGTAGCCGATGCCAATCAGCGGCGAGCCACAGCTGATTTTCTGGCAAGTGCTTTGGTTGAACGCCGCCGGATAGGAAAATTTCTTGTGGTTGAGGATATAATAGAGGTTGAAACCCTTGACGCTTCCGCTAAAACCGCCGAAACTGAGGTCTTTCAGCCCCGGAATGTCGAAGTCTTCGCTCAGCCTCGCCACGCGGATTTTGTAGTCGTCGCCCGTCTGCCGATAGAACAAATCGACCCCGACCTGATTGCTGTAAAGGCTGATGTTCCAATCCTGCCGATGTTGTCCGTCGAAGAAGTGGGAAACATCGAAAGTATAGCCCAGAAAGAGCCATCGCCAACCGAAATACGGGCCGACTCTGACGGTTGTGCCGGGCGAAAGGACGAGTTCCTGCCCCTGCTTGTTGCGCAGCGTGTAAGACTCGAAAGTATTGGTGTTTTGCAGCATCACGGAGAAGTTGTAGTGCTGCGGTTCGATGTAGTTCGTGTCGATGCGGCTGAAGTCCTTGACAACCTCAACCACGCGCTCGAAAAACGACGGTTTTTCCTCCACAGCGAGGCTGTCCGCCATCTCTGCCGAGGCGATTGTCGAAACGAATATCGAAATGAAAAATGTAATAAAAATTCTCTTCATATAACCAATATTTCTTTCTTCCCCTCCCCTATTCGGGGGAGGTTGGGAGGGGGCTTAAAACTTCCCCAAAATCCTATCCATCACCCAATTCACCGGCGTCGCGCTCACGCTCGTACACTGACAAACGCCGAAGCCTTGCAGCGACTCCACCACCTGACGAATCAGCGGTTCTTGAACATAGGTCGGATTCGGAATTTCAAAACGCTGTTCGCCCTCGCTCGTAATCAGGCAAATCGGCTCGTAACTGAACACCGAAAACGACACAACACCACGCTCGCCAACCACTTCGATGCGGTCGTCACGCGCACTTTCGTGCCCCACGAAACACCACGAGCCACTGCCCACCAAGCCGTTTTCAAAGCGGAACGACGCCGAAACCGTGTCCTCGGCCTCGTAGAGTCCGGCGCGATTCGTGCAATAGCCGTGCGCACGGATGATGACACCGAAAAATTCCTGCAACAAATCGAGTTGATGCGCCGCCAAATCGTAGAAATAACCGCCTCCGGCAATCGCGGGATTCAGTCGCCACGGCTGTTTTTCGCCCTTCATCGCGTCCAACTCGCGTGGCGGCGTCGTAAATCGCACCTGAACGTAGGCGATGTTACCAATCGTCCCCTCGTTGATAATTTTCTTAACTTGCTGAAAATAAGGAAGATAGCGACGATAATACGCCACGTAGCACGGCACGCCCGTTTCCTCGCTCACGCGATTGACGCGCACGCAATCCTCGTAGTTCGCCGCCAACGGCTTCTCGACATAGACCGGCTTTCCCGCCTGCATCGCCATTATCGCAAACGTGGCGTGGGAACTCGGCGGCGTCGCCACATAAATCGCGTTCACATCGGGATCGTTGATGAGTTGATGCGCGTCCGTGTACCACTTCGCAATGCCGTGTCGCTCGGCATACGACGCAGCCCGCTCCGCCGTCCGGCTCATCACCGCCACGACACGCGACCCGTTGATTGCGTCGAAAGCCGGTCCCGACTTCCGTTCCGCAACCTCTCCACAGCCGATAAATCCCCAGTTGATTTGTTTCATACGACTATCATTTACGGCGCAAAGGTACTAAAAATGTTGAAAACTCACAAGATTTCGCCCGTTTTTAAGCGCAACGCCTTGACATCAAGATTATTGCCGATGAAAGTGCATTGGGATTCAGGATTTTCTTCGTCGGCTCCGATGATGGCGTAAAGGCCGTCGGCAAGGTCGAAACGCAGGAATTCTTTTCCGACGAGAACAAGACCTTTTGCACGGGGAATGTAGCCAAAGCGACCGCGAAGAACATCTTCGAGCAAAACGATGAGTTCCGCAGGCGAGGAAAGACGGACATTTTTGAAGGAAAACTGCTGAGGCTGCCCGACATTCTGATCGAGGCCGAATTTCAGGCTGTTTTTTCGATATTCAGGGACTTCGACAGGCTTGTCAGAGTTCGTTCCAGAGCCTTCAAACAAGGCATTCCACCATCGGTCGTCCATCGTCGAATAATGCGAAGTGATAATCTCAGCATTTTCGTTGATAGAATGAATTTTGTCCGCAACACGCTGCAAAACCTCCGGCGATTCGTTTTCCGACTTCGAGAAAACGATTTTCGATGCGTGTTGAATCTGGTCGGTATAGATTTCGGGAAATTCCCTCAGATACGAATCGACCGACCTCGGCGCAAGCACGACAAGCGATGGAAGCAGCGAAATCCTATCGTATTCGATTCGGCGGATGCTGCTGAGAATGTTTCCAAGTTTCCCGATGCCAGTCGGTTCGATGACAAGGTATTCGGGATCCATTCCGGCAGAAATGGAAAGGACGGTATTGACGAAAGAATCCTTCTTCGTACAACACACGCAGCCTTCCATAAATTCGAGTATCTCAAGACTGCCGCCCCCAGAAAGGGAGCGGCTGTCGAGGTTATTGTCGCCGTATTCGTTTTCGAGAATCACAGGCTGTTTCTTCGTGCGCCTGATTAGTTCTTTGATGAACGTGGTTTTTCCGGCACCGAGAAAGCCCGATACGACGAGAATTTTCATGTCGTTTTAAGCTAATCTGACGACGGGTTTGATGAGTTCCGCAGGCTTGTCCTTCATGATTTGAAGCGCTTCGGGAATGTGGTCCCAACCGTCGTAGATGTGGGTAGAAAGAAGGCTCACGTCGAGTTTGCCCGACGCCACGAGCGCACCGAGTTTCTCCATGCGAAGTCGTCCGCCCGGCATCAAGCCGCCGTTGATTTGCTTGTGGCCCATGCCAACGCCCCACTCCACACGCGGAATGTTGATGAAATCGCCACAGCCGAGATAATTGACATTACCGATTTTTCCGCCTGGCTTCAGCGAGCGGATGGCCTCTTCGAATGTTTCGCACGTGCCACCGGCAATAATCACCTTGTCGAAGCCCTTGCCATTCGTCATGGCGAGAGCCTGCTCAGCAATCGGACCGTTTTTGTAGCTGATGAATTCGTCGGCACCGTATTTCTTGGCGGCTTCGATGCAGTTCGGGCGCGTTCCAACGGCCACAATCCGCGAAGCACCGCGAAGAGCCGCGCCTGCAACGCTCATCAGACCGACCGGACCAATTCCAATGACGAGAACCGTGTCGCCAAACTGCACGTCGGCCAGTTCCACGCCGTGGAAACCCGTCGGAACCATGTCGGAAAGCATACAAGCATCGACGGTGTTGATGTTTTCGGGCATGTGCGCCAGATTTCCGTCGGCATCGTTCACGTGGAAGAACTCGGCATCAAGACCGTCCTTGAAGTTCGAGAATTTCCAACCGGCCAACATTCCACCCGAATGCATCGAGTAGCCAGCCTGAGCCTCGAGCGAGTTCCAGTCGGGCGTGATAGCGGGGACGAGAACACGGTCGCCCGGCTTGAAATCTTTTACGCACTCACCCACTTCGACGACCTCGGCGCAACCTTCGTGACCGAGAATCATGTTGTGGCGGTCGCCAACGGCACCTTCCCAAACGGTGTGAACGTCAGAAGTACAAATCGCAATAGCGAGCGGTTTGCAAATCGCATCCATCGGACCGGGCTTCGGAATGTCTTTCTCAATCCAGCCCACTTCGCCGATTCTAAGCATGGCAAATCCTTTCATTTTACTCATATTTTTTTCTTTTTTTGTGTTTTCTTGCAGCACTTCGATTAGATTAGTAGTCATGTTTTTCTCACCTTGTCAAACCTTCGCCCAATCTCTGTGCCGCAAATTAAAGAGATGGGCAAAAATTCATTCGGCGTGCAAAGATACAAAAAAATCTTATATTCACCAAAATTCTTCCATGATTTTATGCTCGCTTACTCAAAAATTTGTACCTTTGCAGTCATGAAACGAATTTTGATATTTTTCACCATATTGTTTGCGGCTACGGCTCTCCACGCGCAAGTGCAGTGCGAGGACACGTGCCAGCACGTTCACGGCATCGACCTGAGCCACTATCAGGGCAATGTTTTCTGGGAGGCTGTCGGGCAGAACAGCAGCAGCGCATATGTTTATCTGAAGGCGACGGAGGGCGGCGACCGAATCGACCCCAAATTCGAGCAGAACATCCGACTCGCCCATCGTCAAGGACTTAAGGTCGGGGCGTATCATTTCTACCGCGCTGTCACCGACCAACGCCTGCAACTGAAGAATTTCCGTGCACAATGTCGTCCGCAGGAGCAGGATTTGATTCCGATGATCGATGTGGAAACGACGACCAAACTTCCGACGGAGCAGTTCTGCGACTCGCTTTTCAAGTTTCTCGAACTTGTCGAAGCCGAGTACAAGCAGAAACCGCTCATCTATACCGGCGCGAACTTCTACGACAAGCATTTGCTGGGCAAACTCGACAATTATTTGGTGATGATTGCGCAATATACCGACTACGAGCCGCGACTGAAAGACAACCGCGACATCACGATGTGGCAATACACGGCGAAGGGTCGAATCCGAGGCGTGAACGGCTTTGTCGATCAGAGTCGGTTCATGGGTCGGCACAAACTTCGGGAAATCCGCTTCCGACACTATTAGAAGCATTTTTTAAGACGATTAGAAGCATTTTTAGGAAAATAATAATCAATTAAAAATAAAGAAGAAAATGGCAATTATAAAATGTCCCGAATGTGGACACCAAGTCAGTGACAAAGCTCCCACCTGCCCGTCGTGCGGTGTGGAAATTTCAGGAAAAGTCGTGCGCTGCCACCAGTGCGGAGCCATTTATTTCGTGGAACACGATGCGTGTCCCATCTGTAGTTATCCGAATACGCAACAGAAACGCGGAAATGCCGCCAGCGTTCCGCCGCCAGTACCTCCGACGGAGAATCAGCCGCAAAATGAAGTTTCGCAACCGAAGAAACCCGAAAAGAAAAGCCACTACGGAATTTGGTTCTTCTCGATTCTGATGGCCGCCGTCACCTGCGGGGTGCTGTTCTACTTCTACCACACGGCGAAGGACTCGAAAGAGGCCGATGCCTACAACTACGCCATCACGAGCGAAGATCCGCTTGTCTTGCAGAGTTTCCTCGACACCTATCGCGATGCCAACACGAATCGACGCGACTCGGTGAAGGCTCGGCTGACCGCCATCCAACAGGCTGCTCGCGACTGGGAGGATGCTTGCGCAAGCCGCTCGAAAACGACGATTCAGAAATATCTCGAAAAATATCCGAACTCCGCCCACAAAGGCGAAGCCCTCAACAAAATCGACTCCATCGACTGGGAGAAGGCGAAGAACCTCAACACCGAGCAGGGCTACGAGGAATATCTCAAAGAACATCCCAGCGGTGCCCACGTTGATGATGCTGACGAGGAAATCAAGAATCTTCGGATGAAATACTTGCAACCCGAGGAAAACACGATGCTCCAGAGCCTTTTCCGTCGTTTCTTCCAGAGTGCCAACGCTCGCGATGAAGAGGCGATGAAAGCGTCGCTTGCCGATGTTTTGCAGCAGTTCCAAGGCGAGAAAAACGTGCCTGCCGCAAAGGTGGCTTCGTTTATGCGTCGGACGAACTGGCGCGTGATGGGCGATTACAAAATCGCGAAGAAACCGACCGAAACCGACGAGGCCGAATACGATGTGAAGTTCACCGTCGTACAGGAAGATGGCTCTGAAGCACAAAAAAATCCTTCCAAATACTTCGTCGAAACGAAAGTCAATTCAGAAGGATTGATTGTCGAGATGAATATGAGCCGAATCGTCGAATAAATCGGCTCAATCTTTCTGCGGAATCGCGTATTTATCGCCAGTCATCTTCACGTAGTGGCGGGCGTAAGGCGTTGGGAATCCCGGACGCTTCACGACTTGAAGACCGTGTTTCGTGCGCTTGAAAGTGCCGTTTTCCTCGACTCTTTCCACCATATCGTTGTATTTCACAATCAGATACAGGGCCAGTTCGTTCCAACGGTCGAGCATCTGCTGTGCCTTTTCGTTGCTGTAGTCGTTCAAGAATTTCACGGCTGCGGCCTCGTCATTCTCGTAGAGGGCGATGGCTTTCTGCTCGACGGCTTTCTGCTGGGCGAAATAGCTCTTTTCAAGCGAATCGCGCACGGCTTCGAGTGCCGGAAACATCTGCGAATAGCGCGGATAAACCATATTCGACACCCAGTTTTGCACCCAATAGGCGTTCTTGAACGAGAAATGGAAGGTATCGGCATCGGGCGTGTTGTAACATTCGGGCTGCACGGTGTTTCCGCAGTAAATCGGCGTGTAGGGAACCATATTTCCGTCGTCGTTGCCGAACCAGAAGCATCCGCCAATCTGACGCGGCAGCCACGAGCGCATCTGGCTCACAAACGAAAAACCAGTCTGCTGCGTGGAAATCGGACGCTCGTTGAAATATTTTTTGCCATCGACCTCGAAAGAAAGCGGCGACGGACGGTAAGGCATCTGCCAGATGCCACCGCCAACGGTCGTAGAATCGACGGCGAGCGGCGAGTTTTCGTAGTGGTCGCGCATACATTTTTCGACATCCTGCATACTGAGTTTGCGGTTCGGAACAATCCACAGCGGCATATCCTCGGCATTGGGATCTTCGCCGAGTGCCCACGCCAAATAGCGGTCGGCAAAACCGTCTTGGAAATGGCGGAAAAACGCCCAAACACGAGCATCGCAATAGCGACGACCGCCGAAATCGGGCGCGGCATAGACCCATTTCCACGAGAAATCGGAATCCGTGCCGTCGTACCACTTCATCGCACGGGCGTAGTTAATGACATCTTTTGAATAATAGAGGTCGGCATTGGCGTTTTTCTCGGTCGGATAAACGCCCTTCGGATTGATTTTCTTGCTCGTGAAGAACTTTCCGATGCGACTTTGGTTCGCGTGAGCGCAAATGGCATCGTCGGGCACGCGCATCGCCACCCAGACCACGCGGTTCATCTTCGGCGAGTGGAACTGGCTGCCGGGCGTGCCAGTCGCCATCATTTCCAGAATCCACGCCTCGTTTGGGTCGCAAATCGAGAAGGTTTCGCCCTCGGAGCAATAGCCGTATTTCTCGACGAGCGACGTCATCACGCGAATGGCTTCGCGAGCCGAGCGCGAGCGTTGCAGCGTGATGTAGATCAGCGAACCGTAGTCGATGATGCCGGTCGTATCGACCATTTCCTCGCGACCGCCGTAGGTCGTTTCGCCGATCGTCACCTGCCATTCGTTGATGTTGCCGATGACGTTGTAGGTTTCGGGAGCCTCAGGAATCGCGCCGAGATACTTGTTGGAATCCCAGTCGTAGATCTGCCTCATTTCGCCCGCGACGTGTTTGCCTGCCGGGAAATGGTAGAGGCCGATGAACATTCCGTAGGAATCGGCGTTGTAAGTACAAATGACCGAGCCGTCGGTCGATGCTTTCTTGCCCACGATGAAGTTGGTGCAAGCGTTTGCTGCGGCGTGAAATCCGCAAAGCAAAACGATGGAAAGAATGATTTTTTTCATTGTCGTATGTAGTTTGATTGATTAGTTATCGTTCCAGAATCTGTTGGTCGTCGAGTTCCCGTTCTTCGGGTTCGCTCAGTTCCTCTTCCTCGGTCGCCTGAGTGAGATGGTTGTCCATCGCTGGTCGCACTGCCCTACTCTTTTCCTCCTGAGCAGGCTCGTTGCCCGCGTGAAGCCTGACGAGCGCGATGTTGCCCACGTGCATCAGTTTCAGCGTCGATTGCGAGTCGCTGTTGGGGTTGTGATGGAGTGCGAAATAGCCCGAAACCTGCTTGATACCGAGTTTTTCCGTGTCCGAAATATCGACTTTATACAGATTGTCGGCGTACATCCGCGTCATCGCCGAGGCCGTGCTGTCGTTCTCGAAAGTGACGGACAACAGTGCCATCGCGTCGCGCATTCCGTCTTGGAAGATGAATTTCGTGTCGTAACTGAGCACGAAGCGGTCGCCGGGCTTGTAGGTCGAGTCGGCGGTCAGCGTGAAGGAATAGACGTTGAATCCCGGATGCTGCGTCAGCACAAACGACGGGTCGCCCGTCCAAATGTTGGCGGTGTCGCCCGTGTTCGTGATGGTCATATATTGGTTGGCTTCGCTGGCGGAAGTTCCCAACGCGATGGCTTCGTCGGCGAAACGCTTCGACAGCCGCTCGTAGATTTTGTAGAGTTGGTCGGCGTGGCGCGTGTAATAGACCATCGACGAGTCGAAATCGGCCTCGGAAACGCCGTGTTTTTTCAGCACAGCCTGCTTATAGACGCGCATCCGAAGCGTGTCCTTGTAGTCGTAGTCCATTCCAGAAATGGCGTCGGCAACGTGGTAGTCGTACAGAATTTCCTCCATTTTTCCCTGCGAAAGATGCTTTTTTTCACGCGACCGACAAGCCGACACCGTGAACAGAAGTGTCAGCAGCAGAACGCTTGCGAGGGTCTGCATCTGGAAGCGGAAATCAGGTTTCATCGTCGGTTGATTTTTCTTGATTCGATTCTTCGATAACCGATTTTTCAGTTTCGTCAGCCGTTTCTTCGTTATTCGACAGCGACAGCGTAGCCAATTCCGGCCTGCAAAAGAGGAACAGCGCCACGACGCTCACGCTGACGCAGGCATCGGCGAAATTGAATACGGGACTGAAGAAAATAAACTCTTCGCCGCCCCAAAACGGCATCCACTCTGGCCACGTCGTGACGACGAGCGGAAAGTAGAACATATCGACGACTTTTCCCGTCAGAAAGCCCGAATAGCCTTGTCCGAAAGGCACGAGGTAACTGACATAGAAGGGCGACGAGGCCGTGAAAATCTCGCCGTAGAACATACAGTCGATGATGTTGCCTGCCGCGCCTGCGAGAAGCATCGACAGCAAAATGACATAAATCATCCGTGCGCCCTGCTGAATCTGACGGCGCAGATAGACGGCGATGAGCGTCACGGCGACGATGCGGAAAATCGTCAGCGCATATTTGTTGATGAACGAAAGACCGAAGGCCATGCCGTTGTTCTCGATGAAGTGAATCTGGAACCAGTCGGCAATCCAGATGCTTTCATAGAGGCGCATATTCGTTTTCACCGCGATTTTGATGACTTGGTCCGTCACCAAAAGCACGACGATGAACAGCAGGGCAAACCACGCGGTCTTTTTCTTCGTCATTTCTTGTCGCGGGCTTGTTTCGATGCTACGCTCAGCGTGGCGTGAGGCACGGCGCGAAGACGCTCTTTCGGAATCAGTTCGCCCGTGATGCGATCCACGCCGTAGGTCTTGTTTTCAATGCGCACGAGAGCGGCTTCGAGGCCCGTGATGAACTTCTGCTGGCGGTTGGCCATCTGCACGAGTTCTTCTTTCGACTGGGTAAGACTACCCTCTTCTAATGCTTTATACGTGGGCGATGTGTCATCGACATCGTTGCCGTCTTGGTTCATAATCTGGCGCATCATCGTGTCGTAGTCGCGACGGGCCAGTTGCAGTTTTTCGTTGATGATGCTCTTGAATTCCTCAAGTTCGGCATCGGAATAGCGTTTTTTCTCTGACATGGTTTTATTTGACTATTTTACGATTTGACAATTTGACAATTTATTTACAATTTACGGATGTACAATTTACAATTTATTTACAATTTTACTATTTTTCGATTTGGCGATTTTCGAGAAATCTCGTTCCTCCGTCCTCGCTCCTCGAAACATCCTCCCCCTCGGGGGAGTCAGAGGGGGGCTTTACTTCTTTTCAATCTTTATATTCAACTTAAAGTCGTCGAAATCGATTTCCGCACCATCGTTTTGGGCGATTTCGATACTGTCGGCCAACACCTGCGAAGCGATGTAGTCGCCGTAGGTCTTGATGGCAGCGTCGGTCTGCTCGTTGGGCGACACCACCACGCTGATGCGGTCGGTGATTTCGAGTCCCGTGTCTTTGCGGAGGTTCTGGATGCGGTTGATGAGTTCGCGAGCCATTCCCTCCTGACGCAGTTCGTCGGTGAGTTCGACTTCGAGCGCGACGGTCAGGTTGCCCTCGTTGGCGACGAGCCAGCCCGGAATGTCCTCGCTGAAGATTTCGACATCTTCTTTTTCAATCGTAACTTCTTGATTTTCAACCGACAAGCCAATCTTTCCAACCGTTTCAAGTTCGGCGATTTGCTCTTGCGAGAAAGCATCGACGGCGGCAGCAACGGCCTTCATCAACTTGCCGAACTTCTTGCCCATCGTGCGGAAATTGCACTTCACTTTCTTCACGAGAATGCCCTGACCCTCGACAAACGACAGTTCCTTGACATTCACCTCGTTCATAATCAGCTGTTTCACGGCCTCGATGTGCTTCTGCTGCTCGGCATCGACCGCCGGAATCATAATCTTCTGTAGCGGTTGGCGCACCTTGATGTTCACCTTGCGACGCAGGGCGAGCACCATCGACGTGATGCGCTGTGCCATATCCATCCGCGCCTCCAAATCGAGGTCAATCGCGGCTTCGTCGGCTTCGGGATAAAGGTCGAGATGCACGCTGTCCTTCTCGCCGCCGAGGTCTTTGTAGAGTTGGTCGGCGTAGAACGGCGCAAAGGGCGCAAGCAACTTGGCGACCGTCATCAGACAAGTGTAGAGCGTGTTGTAGGCCGAGCGTTTGTCGTCGCTCATATCCTTGCCCCAGAAACGCTTGCGATTCAGTCGCACATACCAGTTCGACAGGTCGTCGTTCACGAATTGGTCGATGAGGCGGCCTGCGCGAGTCGGGTCGTAGTTGTCTAATTCGTGATCGACATTTTTAATCAACGAATTGACGCGAGAGAGAATCCAGCGGTCGATTTCTGGAGCCCCCCCTACTGCCCCCGAGGGGGCTTCATATCCATCCACATTCGCATACAGCGCGAAGAACGAATAGGTGTTAAACAGCGTTCCGAACAGTTTGCGACGCACTTCGTCAATGCCTTCGGGGTCGAATTTCAGGTTGTCCCACGGCTCGGAATTGGTCATCATATAGAAGCGCACGGCGTCGGAACCGTATTTTTCAATCATTTCAAACGGATTCACCACGTTTCCAACGTGTTTCGACATCTTGTTGCCCTTCGCGTCGAGCACCAGACCCGTCGAAATCACGTTTTTGAAGGCGACAGAGTCGAAAACCATCGTGGCGATGGCGTGCAGCGTGAAGAACCAACCGCGTGTCTGATCGACGCCCTCGTTGATGAAATCGGCAGGGAAAGCCAGTTTTTTGTCGATGGCATCGGCATTTTCAAAGGGATAATGCACCTGCGCGTAAGGCATTGCGCCCGAATCGAACCAAACGTCGATGAGGTCGGTTTCGCGCTTCATCGGCTTGCCGTCGGCGGTCGCCAACACGATGTCATCGACATACGGACGATGCAGGTCGATTTTGTCGTAGTTCGCCTGCGACATATCGCCCACAACAAAGCCCTTGTCTTTCAATGGATTAGAGTGCATTACGCCTGCTGCAACCGCCTTTTCGATTTCGTTGTAAAGTTCCTCGACCGACCCGATGCACTTCTCGGTTTTGCCCTCTTCGTCGCGCCAAATCGGAAGCGGAGTTCCCCAGAAACGGCTACGCGAAAGGTTCCAGTCGTTCAAGTTTTCGAGCCAGTTGCCAAAGCGACCCGTTCCCGTCGATTCGGGATGCCAGCCGATGGTCTTGTTGAGTTCGACCATCCGCTCTTTCTTCGCCGTCGAGCGGATGAACCACGAGTCGAGCGGATAGTAGAGCACGGGCTTGTCGGTGCGCCAGCAATGGGGATAGTTGTGAACGTGTTTCTCGATTTTCAAGACCTTGCCCTGCATCTTCAAATCCATACAGATGGCCACGTCGAGCGTTTCGTCTTTTTCGGTGAGCGTTTCGTCGTAGGCGTTCTTCACGAATCGCCCTGCAAACTTCTTCAACTCGTTGATATTCACGTATTTAGCTACGAATTGTTCATCTAAATCTTCAATCTTGAAATATTTTCCTTCGAGATCGACAACTGGGCGTTCTTGACCTTTTTTGTCAATCAAAACGATGGGCGGAACGCCTGCTTTTTTCGCCACGAAAGCGTCGTCGGCACCGAAGTTCGGCGCGATGTGGACAATACCGGCACCGTCGTCGGTCGTCACGTAGTCGCCCGGGATCACGCGGAAAGCGCCGTCGGACATCGGGGAAATGGCGGGCATCAGCTGTTCGTACTCGATTCCGACGAGGTCCGTGCCCTTGTAATTCGCCACGATGCGCCACGGAATCACCTTGTCGCCTGCCTTGTAAGCGTCGAAATCGCCGTCTTTTCCTTCCTCGGCAAAATACGCGCTCACGCGAGCCTCCGCCAACACCACCGTGATTCTCGCAGCCGTGTAGGGATTGAAGGTTTCAACAGCCACATAGTCGATTTTCGGGCCTACGCAGAGTGCGGAATTGGCCGCCAAAGTCCAAGGCGTGGTGGTCCAAGCGAGGAAGTAAATCGGGGTGTTGGATGTTGATTGTTGGGTGTTAAAACTATCCATCAACACCTTACAACCATCACCTATCACCTTAAACAACGCCGTACAAGTCGTATCTTTCACATCACGATAGCAGCCCGGCAGGTTCAGTTCGTGCGACGAAAGACCCGTTCCGGCAGCCGGCGAATACGGCTGAATCGTGTAGCCTTTGTAGAGCATATCCTGCTCGTAGAGCCGCTTCAGCAGCCACCAGAGCGTCTCGATATACTTGTTGTCGTAAGTGATATACGGATGGTCGAGATCGACGAAATAGCCCATCCGCTCGGTCAGTTCGCGCCATTCCTGCGTGTACATCATCACGTTTTCGCGACATTTCAGGTTGTAATCCTCCGTCGAAATGTAGCGCGGCGACTCGTGGTTGTCGATGTCGGCCTTCGTGATGCCCAAAGTCTTTTCAACGCCGAGTTCGACAGGCAGTCCGTGCGTGTCCCAACCGGCCTTGCGATGCACCTGAAAACCCTTCATCGTCTTGTAACGGTTGAACGTGTCCTTCAGCGCACGACCCAGCACGTGGTGGATGCCCGGATGACCGTTGGCAGAGGGCGGACCCTCGTAGAACACAAACTGCGGACAGCCCTCGCGCTCCGTGATACTGCGGTGGAAAACGTCGTTCTGTTCCCACTCCTTCAGAACCTGATTGTTCGTTTCCGTCAGGTTCATCGCCTTATGTTCGGCAAATTTCTTAGCCATATTGCTCAATTTTAACTCTTTAACTCTATAACTATTTAACCTTTTAACCCTTTAACTTTAAAAAGGCGTGCAAAGGTACTGATTTTCTTCGACACTGCCAAATTTTGCAAGTGCTTTCATAGAAAATCACCTCACGGTCAGGTGGAAACAGCCCTGCCGCACCTCGTATTTCACCCAACAGCGACCTTCTTGGCGCAAATCGCGCAACACTTCCGACAGCACTTGCTTCAGTTGCACATCGGCCACCGTCGCCTGCTTCGAGTATTTTTTTGCAGTTTCCTCGATGGGCAGATAGCGGTTGTAGGCGATGTCGAAGGTCGTGCCGTACATGTGGCAACTGTTCTCCGTGGCGTTCCGATTATAGCGACGAAGCCGCCCCACATCCTCCTGTGAACGCAATACGCTGGTGACGATAATCTTATGCGACTGAAGTCCCTTAACTTGCAGACTATCAAGGAAGTTACGACCGATGTCTTGAAGTAAAACTAAAGCGTGTGGAACGAGGTAGGGAATGCTCTGGTTCAGCGGCTCGACGAAGAAATACGGATTGCTGCCGACATAAACCAACTCCGCCTTCCGCTCCTCTGCCTCGTGTCGGTTGAGCACAGGCGAAACGCCCCATTTGTTCGCCGACAGGATCTGCACGTCCTGCGCGTCGGGAAACGCCTCCGAATAACTGCTCACGCTCACAATTCGACGGCGCGATTCCGTTCCGTCGGCATTGAAAAAGCGGCTTCCTTGCGATTTTTTTGTCGTAACAACCGCCGTTTTGGTCGATTCTTTTGCCATCTGAGCCGTTTTTTCTATAACTCTAATCGAATCTTCCACGACCCGAATCGAATCAGCTGTCCGCCGCTCGTCTGCCGTCATCGCCACATTCGGAAACACCGCCCGAATCACCCCCAGCGCAATCACCGCGAGGCAAAATCCCTTCAAATATTGATTCTTGCTGACCTTCATACGTCCGTCATTTCATAAAATCCATCATCGTTTCATAAAAACCTTGCAAAGGTACAAAATAAAGTTTAAATACGAAAGCAATTTGGGAACATTAACGAAAAGTCATCGCTACGCTCCATTCGGGGTAGAGTCAACCAGCAAGTGCAATTCGGGTGCAAATTTATGAATAATGTTTGAAAAACTCGTCCTTTGGCGTGTTAAAATTCAATTTTTCCCTTGGTCTTCTGTTGATTTTGGCCTGTATTGATGCGATTCTCCGGTCAGAGACGGTACTGATGTCCATTCCCTTGGGTATGTACTGCCTGACGAGTTTGTTGGCGTTCTCGACGGCTCCCTTCTGCCAGGAGGCATAGG
>JAFYJH010000088.1 GCA_017538195.1 Prevotella sp. | reverse complement strand
GGAACCGACACCGAAAGTCTCCATCACTGATCCTTCAGTGTAGAGTTGGCGCACGCGCACTGCGGGTTTTGTGTACTCAATTTTCTTCATTGCTTTAAAAGATAAATGTTCGCCTCGCAACACCCCGAACTCGGCAAAATTTTGTTTTAGTTTGCGCTTACGATACAAAAAAGGCGTAGGTGTCTGTTTCTTCCGCCTACCCCGGTATCAAAGGCTCTCGCATTGCCCAACCCACACAGGATAGACAACGCAGTTAGCCCACGCCAGTACGAACTATTTCTTAAAAAAAGAATATAGAACGTACCACGCAGACGCTTCGGTTGCCATCTGCCTGTTGTGGGTTCTGGAATTTGCGAGATTCTCGATACACAACGACAGACGTTCGAAAACGTCTTTCTCATACCTAAGGCCGCCCTCCACCCACGAGTGGGCTAATCAAGCGACGGTGCAAATGTACGAAAAAAATCCGAACCGCCAAACGATTCGGACAAAATTTTGTTTTAAAATCTTTGATTCGGATGTTTTTTTGGAATATTTTCGGTCAGAAAAAGAAATAGCCAATCAATTTTTATTGCTTTTTTGCGGCGACGACGAAAAAAACGATTATTTTTTTTGTTGTTTTTGTCGTTAAATTGTAATTTTGTGGTCGAATATAAAATTTTTGCGATATGAAAAAGATTCTTTTTGTGATCGGTTCGTTGAGGGCGAAGTCCTTCAACCGCCAGTTGGCTAATGAAGCCAAGGCAATGATTGGCGACCGCGCCGATGTGTTGGAACTCAACTACAGCGACTTGCCCTTGCTGAATCAGGACATTGAACAGCCTGTTCCTGCGGCGGTTGCTCGTGTTCGTCAGGCTGTGGGCGAGGCCGATGCGCTGTGGATTTTCACGCCGGAATACAACGGCAGTTATCCCGGTCACGTGAAAAACCTGTTGGATTGGCTCTCGCGTCCCGTGAAACCGATGGACTACGCCACGCCGACCTGCATCAACGGGAAGCGCGTCGCCGTCAGCGGAGCGGGCGGAAAGGCTGCCACCGCCAACTGTCGTGCAAAATTGACCGAACTCCTCACTTTTATCAAGGCCGATGTTCTGCCCGAACAGACGGGCATCGCCCTTTTTGGCGAGGCTTGGGGAACGGACATTCTCGCGCTGACCGACGAGCAGAAAGCACAATTAAAAAAACAAGTGGAATCGGTATTGCAATGAAATTTAAATCGTCGGCGTTGAAATTGTTTTTTCGCTCTGTCTTGTCGCTGAGTGTCGAAAACTGAATTCGCAGCCGCAATATTGCTGATTATAAAAGCCGAATTCCTTGAGAAGTTGGTTGCGACGGTCGGAAAGGCCGCCCTTGCGCCAATTTTGCGGCCAAAACTTTGGGCAGTTGAGAGTTGAGAGTTGAGAGTTGAGAGTCGGATGATTGGAGTCGGAATTATGAACTATGAACTGTGAACTATGAACTAAAAAATCTTCCGCTTTGCGGCCTGCGCGATTGATTTGCTCGATGTCTTTCCAACGCGATGAGGCGAGGGTTGTCGTGAAATAAGGGATGCCCAATTCTTGGGCTTTTTCCGCCGTGGCTTTCAGTCGAAGGAAAAAGCATTGTTCACAACGGCGACCGCGCTCAGGTTCGTTCTCCAATCCGCAAACGCCGCCCAACCAACCGTCGTGGTCGTAGTCGCCGTCGAGCCAGCGCACACCGAGGCTTTCGGCGTGACGCTTGCTCTCCTGCTTGCGGATTTCATATTCCTCGCGTGGAAAAATATTCGGATTGTAATAGAAAATGACGGGACGCACACCATTCGCCAGCATCCATTCGACAATGGCCGACGAACACGGGGCGCAACAGGCGTGCAACAGCACGTCGGTCAGCCCCTCGGGAATGGCAATCGCAGTTTTCAAAACCCGTCTGCGAAATCCTTATTTGCTCAGTTTGGCAGCCTTTTCAGCGGCTTTTTCGGCCTTGTGCTGCGCTTTCACAGCATCGGCCTGCGCCTTCAGAGCCTTGTGCTTCAGTTTCAGGTCGCCTTCGGCAGCAGCGGCTTTTTCAGCGGCTTTCTTGGCTTTTTCCTGTGCTTTTTCGACATCGCGGACAGCCTTTTTGTGGGCGTCTTTAGCCTTTTCGCGCTGCTGAATTTCCTTCTGCTTTTTCTTGGCTTCTTTTTCGCGCTGCTTGGCCTCTTTTTCAGCCTTCTTGGCTTCCTTTTGTGCCTTTTCCTGTGCTTTTTCGGCCTTCTGACGAGCCTTCAAAGCCTCTTTCTGAGCCTTTTCCTGCTCTTTTTGCAGGGCTACTTGAGCAGGGTCGGTCACTACGGCTTGCGCCTGTGCGGTTGTTGTACCGATGACGGCCATCACTGCGATGGCGGCCAACTTCATCATCATTTTTTTCATAACTTCTTGATTTTTAGCGGTTTAAACTATATTTATCTCGGCAAATTAAATGCCACTGACATTTCTTGCAGTTGTTCGTCGCTCATTCCCTCGGGTTCGAAACCCATTTGACGCGCAGCGATGTAGATTTTCGCACTCTTTTCGAGTACGTCGATTTGGTCGAAAGCATCCATTGCGTCGAGTCCCATCGCGAAAACGCCGTGTTTTTCCCAGAGTACGACATCGTAGTCCTCGAGTTCGCGCAACGTACCTTCGGCAAGCGCAGTCGAACCCGGCAGCGAGTAGGGCACAACGCCCAATCCAAGCGGACAAAACGCCTTCGTTTCGGGAATCATCGACCAGAGCAGCCGCGTCAGCACGTCTTTTTCCAAAAACGGCTTGTGATGGCTCATCGCAACCAACTCGATCGGATGCGTGTGGACAGTCGCTTTGTAGGGCGAACCCGCCTGAATCAGCCTCGCGTGGACGCTCAGGTGGCTCGGCAGTTCGCTCGTGGGCCAGACCGCCTCGTCGCCGACAATTTCGTAACTGGCGCAGTCGTCGAGAATACGAATGATTGCACCGTTTTCCATCGGCCAACGCGCCAAATCGCGCATCCGCTTGCCCGTGCCCTTGCAATAGAAATAGCAACCGCGCAACTCAGGCAGCGCAACGCCAATCGGCTTCACTTCGCTGATGGCAGGCAGTCGTCGAATCTCGTCATCGACCCACTCCGTCACGTTCACCGTGATGTTGCCGCCGTTGCGCTCCGCCCAGCCGTTTTGCCACAAATAACCCGCCACTTCCGCCGTTTTCAGGATTTCGGCTTTCAGTGCTTCGCGTCCTTCCAAAATACTTTTCATTTCTTTCAAATTGTCTGATTATTGCTGCAAAGATAAGGAGAATTTTTCAATTACAGACACAAATTTTCAGAATTTATTTTGTCCGATGCCGAGATTTTCGTATCTTTGTACCTGATTTTTTTAAAACGAATCGATTTTTACGCTAATTTTTAAACAATTATAAACGAAAAAACTATGAGCAAAGTTCTAATGATTGGCGCCGGTGGCGTCGCAACAGTGGCTGCGTTTAAGATTGCGCAGAACCCCGAAGTGTTTACCGATTTTATGATTGCAAGCCGTCGCAAGGCGAAGTGTGACAAAATCGTGGAAGACATCCACAAGGCTGGCTACAAGATGGACATCAAAACCGCGCAGGTCGATGCCGACGATGTGGAGCAGTTGAAGGCACTTTTCAACGACTACAAGCCCGAGTTGGTCATCAATCTCGCCCTGCCGTATCAGGATTTGACGATTATGGAGGCATGTCTGGCCTGCGGATGCAACTACCTCGACACGGCCAACTACGAGCCGAAGGACGAGGCGCATTTCGAATATTCGTGGCAATGGGCCTACAAAGACCGCTTCGAGCAGGCTGGACTGACGGCGATTCTCGGCTGCGGCTTCGATCCGGGCGTGTCGGGCATCTACACCGCCTACGCCGCCAAGCATCATTTCGACGAAATCCATTATCTCGACATCGTCGATTGCAACGCAGGCGACCATCACAAGGCTTTCGCCACCAATTTCAACCCCGAAATCAACATCCGCGAAATCACGCAGAAGGGTCTTTATTATAAAGATGGCGAGTGGATTGAAACCGAACCGCTCGAAATCCACAAGCCGCTGACTTATCCGAACATCGGTCCGCGTGAGTCGTACTTGCTGCACCACGAGGAACTCGAATCGCTCGTGAAGAACTATCCGACCATCAAGCAGGCACGCTTCTGGATGACTTTCGGCGAACAATACATCAAGCATCTCGACGTGATTCAGAACATCGGAATGAGCCGCATCGACGAAGTGGAATACGAGGCTCCGCTGGCCGACGGATCGGGCGTGGCGAAGGTGAAAATCGTGCCCTTGCAGTTCCTTAAGGCCGTGCTGCCCAATCCGCAGGACCTCGGCGAGAACTACGAGGGCGAAACCTCCATTGGCTGCCGCATCCGAGGCATCAAGGACGGCAAGGAGCGCACCTACTACGTCTATAACAACTGCTCGCACCGCGCCGCCTACGAAGAAACCGGAATGCAAGGCGTTTCCTACACAACCGGCGTTCCCGCGATGATTGGCGCGATGATGTTCCTGAAAGGCTTGTGGAAGAAGCCCGGCGTGTGGAATGTCGAGGATTTCGACCCCGACCCATTCATGGAGCAACTCAACATCCACGGACTGCCGTGGCATGAGGTGTTCGACGGCGATTTGGAATTGTAAGAAAGGTTTTTAGAATGTTGCGATAAGTTCCTCGTTGCTGTAGGCATCGGCACCGTAGCAAGTTTTCAGATAGGCCACACCATTGACGTAGTCCTCCTCGGTGAACGCGTTGGTGGCTTCCTTGGCGACAACTACGTCGTAGCCCAGACAGAAGGCGTCAGCAGCGGTGTGGCGACAGCACATATGGGTGTGCAGACCGGTGATGATGACGGTCTTCACGCCGAGTTCTCGAAGCAGAATGTCGAGGTCGGTCTGGAAGAAACCGCTGTAGCGGCGCTTGGGCACAACGTAGTCCTTTTCGCAGAGATTCAGTTCGGGAATCACCTCGGCGCCCTTCGTGCCGGCAATGGCGTGGTCGCCCCAGATGATGAGTTCGCGGTCGATGCCTTTGCGGTGTGCATCGTTGCAGAAGATGACGGGAACGCCAGCCTGACGAGCCGCGTCGAGCAGTTGTGCGGTAGCGGGAACGATGGCGCGGCCTCGGTCGCATCCCAGAGCACCCGTTACGAAGTCGTTGAGCATATCAACAACGAGAATGGCGGGTTTGTTCAATTTTTCCATTTTGTTTTCTGTTTATGAAGGTTTTTAAGTAAAAATGTACCGCAAAAGTACACAAAAAAGGCTAAACCGCAAAAGTTTAGCCCTTTTAATTATTGTTTTTTATGATTTTGATTTTACCTTTTTACTTTTTTACCTTTTACGATATATACGCCTTTCTTCCTCGGCTCACCATTCAGTTTCTTACCATCGATGGTGTACCAACTCTCCCCTCCATTCAGGGAGGGGTCGGGGGTGGGTCTGTCGATTCCCGTCACATCGTCGCGCAGGAACTCAATGCCGTAAATCTTCAGGGCGGCATCGGTTGCGGAAGCCTTGCCGAAGCCTTTGGCCTCGTTTGCTGCACCGGCATAGATATAGACGTAGGTCGCTTCGGAAACGTTGTACGGGAAAGTCACTTTCAGTTTGCCGTTCAGTTCCATTTCCACAGGGTCGTTGCTACCGATTTTCACCTTCAGCAGCATGTTTCCGGTCGTTTCGGCATTCACCTTGACAATTCCCTTTCCGGCAGGCACTTTAAAGACAATTCCCGTAAAGTTGTTCTTGAATTCCTCACCGAAAATGTCCGTACCCTCCACATTCTCATCACTGGTCGGCTTTTTCACGACGATGCAGCCCTCCGTAGAACTATATTCGCCGTTCTCGTCGCCAATGTTGTAGAAAATGTTGCCGATCACATTGCCGTTGAGGTCGGAATCGTCGTCTAAATCATTGCCGAAATCCACATCGTCATTTTCATCCACGGGGTCGATTTCCTGTTCAGAATCCTCGCTGCCCTCGTATTCTACGCTGCCAATCCAGTTTTTACCATCATAATTATAATCATAGACCGTCCAGCCTTTTCCTTTGGCGATAGTTACTTGCGATTTCGTACAGACATTCCCTTCATTTTCGTCCTTCGTGTTAATGACATAGAATTTACCGCCATTTACCGTCGGCAGACTTGCCACAAGCGCATCCATTGCCTCGCCCTTGAATTGGTTGTTGTAGCAGTTCAAATATGTCAGCGCGATGCACCCCGAAACATTGAGCGAGGTCAGTTGGTTGTCGCTGCAGGCCAACCCTCCCAGCGCGGTGCAACCCGACACATTGAGCGAGGTCAGTTGGTTGCCTTCACAGTACAAGGATATCAGAGCAGTGTTCTGCGATACATCGAGCGAAGTCAGTTGGTTGCTGTAACACTGCAACCGTGTCAGCGCGGTGTTCTTCGACACATCGAGCGAGGTCAGTGGGTTGTTGCTGCAGCTCAAGAATGTCAGTGCAGTGTTTTTCGATACATCGAGCGAGGTCAATTGGTTGTTGTCGCAGAACAACCATGTCAGTGCGGTGTTATTCGACACATCGAGCAAGGTCAGTTGGTTGGAGGAGCACTCCAATGTTTTCAGCGCGGTGTTCTTCGACACATCGAGCGAGGTCAGTGGGTTGCTGGAGCAGACCAACTCAGTCAGCGCGGTATTCTTCGACACATCGAGCGAGGTCAGTTGGTTGCGGGAGCAAGTCAAATCTGTCAGCGCGGTGTTCTTCGATACATCGAGCGAGGTTAGTTGGTTGTACCAACACTGCAAATATGTCAGCGCGGTGTTCTTCGACACGTCGAGCGAGGTTAGTTGGTTGCTGCCGCAGTCCAACTTTCTCAATGCGGTATTTTTCGACACGTCGAGCGAGGTCAATTGGTTGTCGGAGCACCACAACTCTGTCAGCGCGGTGAAATGTTCGATACCCGTGAGGTCGGCAATTTTATCGTTATAAACGTTGATCGAAGTCGTGGCGGCAATTTTTGCTTCCGTGATTTCGTCGCCTTCGCTAATTCCGAATCTCGATGCTAATGCAGCACGGAAATTCGTGTCGGGGAAATTCGTTTCGTTTAAAACGACTTGCGCCTGCGCCGTCGTCGCTATCGCAACGAGGGCAAACAAAATTGACAAAACTTTTTTCTTCATACATTTTTAATTTTTAAAAGTTAATACTAAATTTCTTTCTCTCTGAAATCCGCACTAACCCATTTGTATAAAGAAAGCGCAGACCTGCCACATCTCCAGTCAGGCTTAGCACGGCCCCTACATACTATGGATGAGTCTGCACTTGTAATGCATACTCTTCCGTACGTAGGTTTACTCATCTTTCTCGTTTGAGGTGCTAATTCGACTGGAGAAGTTGAGCAAATAAAAAGTCGTGATTCTACAAAATCACGGCTACAAAATTACACGAAAAAATCCGAACCGCCAAACGATTCGGACAAAATCTTGTTTTTGTGGGGAAAATTATTGTTAAAAAAGAAAAGAATCAACCAACGGTCATGACCGAAAGGAAGTAATTAAAAAAATGATAGTTTGCAATATCTTCAGACGGCGATACCTGTTTGCATCACATCGTCGTACAACGGCGACCAACGGTCTTCCGCCATAAGGACAGGCTCAATGAGCAGGCTCACTTCGTCCACATCGCGCCAGAGATTCTTGGAAATCTCAAACTTGCGGTCGCCATAAGTCGGCACAATGACAGCCACGTCGATGTCGCTGTCGGGATTGGCATAACCCTTGGAATAAGAGCCGAACATCATTACCTTCGGCTCAGCCTTGAACCGCGGGGCTATGACTCGCTTGTATTGTCGGACGAGGCCGATGGCTTCGTCGCGGCTGAGAGTTCTTCTTTTATCCATTCCGTCATTCGTTTGGTTTCGTCAATGATATATCGGCAGGTTTCTTTAGAAAGCAGACGATGGAGGGCTTGCTTGTCCTCGGGATAGCGAGCCTCGATGTTGAAGTTGTTCAATGTGTTGATGAAATCCTTCTGTTCCTTACTCATTTTCCCATAGAGTCCACCTCCCTCTGCCAACCGTTTGTGGTTGTGAATGTAAGGCGGATCGTCGGGCTGAGTGCCACTCCAGTAAGCCTTCAATATTTTTTCAATAACTTGATGGCACATAAAAGCCACGTACAACCACCGTTTGGTTTTGTACATTGCCTCGGCTGTTTCCAGATCGTAGTCTGCTAAATCGAGCCAATAAGCCACTTTTTCGTCTTTCGTCATCATGATTTTTTGATTCTGCGCACAAAAATAGGAAGATTTTTTGATGTGTGCAAGAAAAATTTCGTAATTTTGCACAAAAATCAATGAAAATCAATATGAATACCATCAAGAAACTATTCTCGGGCATAGCAACGGCAGCCGTCGCGATGGCGGTCTGCTCGTGTACGGGCAACGAGTTTAAAGTGAGCGGCGAAATCACCGAGGCGAAGGATTCGGTGCTGTTTTTGGAACACATGAGTCTGAACGGGCCGATGAAGGTCGATAGCGTGACGCTCGGCGAGAGTGGCGCGTTCTCGTTCGGCGGAAAGGCGGCGGATGCGCCGGAGTTCTATCGGCTGCGCATTGCGAACCAAATCATCAACCTCGCGGTGGACTCGACAGAGCAAATCGAGGTGAAGGCGCAATATCCGACGATGTCGGCGGTGTATGACGTGACGGGTTCGGAAGAGTGCGCGAAAATCAAGGAACTGGCGCTGCTGCAAATGGGTTTGCAACGGCAGGTCGATGGCATCGTGAGGGCTCCCGACTTGGGCGTGGAGGCCGTTGGCGACAGCGTTTCGAGCGTGCTCGATTCGTATAAAAAACACATCAAGGAAACGTATATTTTCAAGGAACCCATGCGCGCATACGCCTATTACGCGCTGTTCCAGACCGTGCGACTCGGGCAGATGGAATCGCTGATTTTCGACCCGCGAGCCGACGAACAGGACGTGAAAGTCTTTGCTGCCGTTGCCACATCGTGGGACACCTACTATCCCGATGCTGAGCGCGGAAAGAACCTGCACAACATCGCCATCGAGGGCATGAAAAACGTGCGCATCGTGCAGCAGCGCAGGCTCGATAACATCGACATCGACAAAGTGAATGTGTCGAACATCATCGACATCGCCCTGCCCGACAACAAAGGTCAAGTGCGCCGTCTGACCGACTTGAAAGGGAAGGTTGTGCTGCTCGATTTCCACGTGTTTGCCACGAAGGAATCGACCGCCCGAGTGATGGAACTGCGCGACATTTATAATAAGTATCACGCGCAAGGACTGGAAATTTATCAGATTTCGCTCGACCCCGACGAACATTTCTGGAAAACGACCACCGCTGCGCTGCCGTGGGTTTGCGTGCGCGACGGAAACGGTGCCCAGAGCGAATTTGTCAGGCAATACAACGTGCAGAGCATCCCGACTTTCTTCCTCGTGACGCGCAACAGCGACCTCCACAAGCGCGATGTGCAAATCAAGAATCTTGATGCGGAAATTCGCTCGCTGCTGTAAAGTTTGATTCAAGGAGTTATCGCTTTGCTTAGAAGTTAATTCGCTTCGCTCATGGAGTTAAAAGGAGTTAGAAGTCGATCGTTCTTTGCAAAGTCAATTTAACTTTTAACCCTTTAACTTTTTAACCCTTTAACCTTTATGAAGGCTCATCCTTTGGAAAAATTCCGCTACTGCCCCGTTTGTGGCAGCAAGCAGTTTGAAATCAACAATGAGAAAAGCAAGCGGTGTCGCGCCTGCGGCTTTACGTATTATATGAATCCGAGTGCGGCGACGGTGGCGGTGATTGTTCGTGAAAATTCGTCGGGAGAACAGGAAATTCTCGCTGTCAGACGGGCGAAAGAACCTGCGAAGGGTACGCTCGATTTGCCGGGCGGTTTTTCCGACTTCAACGAAACATCCGAGGAAGGCGTCGCCCGCGAAGTGATGGAAGAAACTGGCCTGCAAGTCGTTGATACTCAGTTTCTTTTCTCACTTCCCAACCGCTATGTCTATAGCGATTTGGAGATTCCCACGATGGATATGTTTTTCCGTTGCAAGGTTGCCGACACCGCCGGTGCCCACGCGATGGACGATGCCGCCGAACTGCTTTGGATTCCCCTTTCGGAAGTCAATCCCGACGATTTCGGATTGATTTCCATTCGACAAGGAGTCCAGCGTTTGCTTGAAGCGCGAAACGGCGATTTTATTGAATAATATCCTTCAACATCATGTCGAAAACGAGGACGGAATGGCCGGGGATGCCTGCCGAGGAACTGCCGCTCGTGCCATAGCCCATCGTCGACGGAACGTAGATTTCCCAACGGTCGCCGCGCCGCATATATTGCAGGGCAGTAGCAAAGCCGTCGGTGAGGCCGGAAACGCGGAAACCTCGTGCCAAAGCCGTTTCGGGACGGAAATCGCCGACGAATGACTGGTCGAAAACGTAGCCCGTCGGATAACTCGTCGAAGGCAGCAGCCGACCGGAATAGATAACGGCGACGCTGTCGGTGAAAAGTGGGCTTTTCGTGCCGCTTCCCTGCTCGATGACGTGCGCAACGATGTAGTCGCTCGTGTTGGCGTGGATGCTGTCTTGCAATGACCATTTCCGCAGGATTTTCCACGACTTGTCGCCTGCGGCAATGCGCTGCGAAGCCTCGGAAAACAGCGAGTTGAAGTATTTTTCGTTGGTTTCCTGCCAGTTGGGATATTCCTCGACCATGTCGTTCTCCTCGCTACAGGCCACGAACAGCGCGGTCAAGCAGGCGAGGGAGAGGATTTGGAATAATTTCTTCATTTGACTATTTGACTATTTTACAATTTGACTATTTATAATTTACAATTTTCAGATGTACAATGTACTATTTATTTTACAATTTGACAATTTTTACGATTTACTCCTTCCTCCCTCCTCGTTCCTCGAAACTCCTCCCCCAGTCGGGGGAGGTTGGGAGGGGGCTTTCTCGGGGGAGGTCGGGAGGGGGGCTTTCTTTAGTTTTTCCTCAACAGCGACGGAATCGACACGCGGTCTTCGATGATGCTGCGGAGTTGGCTGATTTCCACGCGCTCCTGCTTCATCGTGTCGCGCTCGCGCAGCGTTACTTTTCCGTCTTGCAACGTGTCGTGATCGACCGTCACGCAGAAAGGCGTTCCGATGGCATCGTGGCGGCGATAACGCTTGCCGATGGTGTCTTTTTCCTCGTAGTGCGTGTTGAAGTGGAAGCGCAGGTCATTGACGATTTCGCGAGCCTTTTCGGGCAGTCCGTCCTTCTTCACGAGCGGGAAAACGGCGCATTTCACAGGCGCGAGAGCCTCAGGAAGCCGCAAAACAACGCGCGTTTCACCGTTTTCGAGTTGCTCTTCCTGATACGAATGGCACATAATCGTGAGGAACATTCGATCGACGCCAATCGAGGTTTCGATGACGTAGGGAACGTAACTTTCGTTGGCCTCGGGGTCGAAATATTTGATCTGCTTTCCAGAGAATTTCTCGTGCTGCGAGAGGTCGAAATCGGTGCGCGAGTGGATGCCTTCAACCTCCTTGAAACCGAAGGGCATACGGAATTCGATGTCCGTGGCGGCATTGGCGTAGTGAGCCAGTTTGTCGTGGTCGTGGAAACGGTAGTTTTCGGCTCCGAAACCCAATGCCTGATGCCATTTCATCCGCGTCTGCTTCCAGTGTTGGAACCAGTCGAGTTCCGTGCCGGGCTTCACGAAGAACTGCATTTCCATCTGCTCGAACTCGCGCATACGGAAAATGAATTGCCGGGCGACGATTTCGTTGCGGAAAGCCTTTCCGATTTGGGCGATTCCGAAGGGAATTTTCATTCGACCCGTCTTCTGCACGTTCAGATAGTTCACAAAAATGCCCTGTGCCGTTTCGGGTCGCAGATAGACCTTCATCGCGCCGTCGGCAGAAGCACCCATCTCGGTGGCGAACATCAGGTTGAACTGGCGAACATCGGTCCAGTTGCGCGTTCCGCTGATGGGACAAACGATTTCCTCGTCGATGATGATTTGCTTCAGCGCGTCGAGGTCGGGACCCTGCATCGCAGCCGCAAACCGCTCGTGCAAAGCGTCGCGCTTCTGCTTGATTTCAGCCACGCGAGGCGACGTTGCGAGGTATTGCGCCTCGTCAAAAGCGTCGCCGAAACGCTTCCGCGCCTTCGCCACTTCCTTCTCGATTTTCTCGTCGTATTTCGCCATCTGCTCCTCGATGAGCACGTCGGCGCGATAGCGTTTTTTCGAGTCGCGGTTGTCGATGAGCGGGTCGTTGAACGCATCGACGTGTCCCGACGCCTTCCAGATCGTCGGGTGCATAAAAATCGCCGAGTCGATGCCCACGATATTCTCGTTGAGCAGCACCATCGCCTGCCACCAATACTGTTTGATGTTGTTTTTCAGTTCCACGCCGTTCTGTCCGTAGTCATAGACTGCGCCGAGTCCGTCGTAGATATCACTTGATGGAAACACGAAGCCATATTCCTTGCAATGGCTCACAATTTTCTTGAAAACATCTTCCTGTGCCATAATTTTTGTAGTTTTTACGAATTTCGCTGCAAAGTTACGGATAAGTAAGGGAAAAAACAAATATTTACCCAAATTTTGAAATAATTCGTCGCCGATGGCAAATTATTTTCAATTTATTCTTATCTTTGCGGCGAATATGAAGAAACATTGGATTATTTCCCTGTGGGCTGCCCTGACAGTCCTCGTTGTGAACGCACAGAACGCACCTGTGCCAGTATTGCCATTGCCGAGCGCGAACCAAGTGGCGTGGCAGCAGTTGGAAACCTACGCATTCATCCATTTCGGACCGAACACTTTCGGCGACCGCGAATGGGGCTATGGCGACGCGCCGTTGGAGTCGTTCAACCCGACGCGCTTGGACTGCGAGCAATGGGTTCGCGTGTGTAAGCAGGCGGGCATGAAAGGCATCATTCTCACGGCGAAGCATCACGACGGTTTTTGCCTTTGGCCGACGAAATTCACGGACTACAGCGTGCGCAACACGCCCTACAAAGACGGCAAAGGCGACATCGTGGGCGAACTGGCGGCGGCTTGTCGGAAGCATGGTCTGAAACTGGGACTTTATCTTTCGCCGTGGGACCGCCATCAGGCTTTCTACGGCACACCGCTCTACGTCGAATATTTTTATGCGCAGCTGCGCGAGTTGCTCACGCAGTATGGCGAGGTGTTCGAGGTTTGGTTCGACGGTGCCAACGGCGGCGACGGCTGGTATGGCGGTGCGCGTGAGACGCGGAAAATCGACCGCAGCACCTATTACGATTACGCACGCGCGTGGAAATTGGTCGGCGAATTGCAGCCGAAGGCCGTGATTTTCAGCGACGGAGGTCCGGGATGCCGTTGGGTGGGCAACGAAAAAGGCTATGCCAACGCCACAAACTGGTCGTTTCTGCGCATCAAGGAGGTTTATCCGGGCTACGAGCGATTCAAGGAATTGCAGAGCGGCCATGCCGACGGCGATGCTTGGGTGCCGGCGGAATGTAACACGTCGATTCGTCCGGGTTGGTTCTACCACGCGAGCGAGGACACGAAGGTGAAAAGTGTCGAGCATTTGGTCGATTTGTATTATCGCAGCGTCGGCCACAACGGCACTTTTCTCTTGAATTTCCCTGTTGATAAAGACGGTTTGATTCATCCGACCGACTCGGCCCACGCGGTCGATTTCCATCGTCAAGTGACGGACGAATTGCGAACAAATCTGCTGAAAAATGCCTCCATCAAGGCTTCAAACACGCGCGGAAAGGCTTTTTCGACGAAAGATCTGACCGACGGTTTTTTCGATACTTACTGGGCGACGGAAGATGGCGTGACGGCTGCCACGTTGGAAATTTCGCTGAAAAAATCGCTGAAAATCAATCGTTTGATGCTTGGCGAATACATTCCGTTGGGTCAGCGCGTGAAAAAATTCTCGGTCGAATATCTTGACGGAAAAAAATGGCTGCCGCTGAACGTCGGCGAAGAAACGACAACCATCGGCTACAAGCGACTTCTTCGCTTCAAACCCGTCGAAACCCGTCGTCTGAGAATTTGCTTCGAGGAAAGTCGAGGTTCGCTGTGTATCAACGAGTTAGGTGCTTTTTACGCCCCGAATGGCGCGAGCGAATATTTGGAACACTACGACAACGTTTTAGGACATTAAAACAATGAGAAAATTCCTCTTGACACTGGCTTGTGGCATGGCTCTGACGGCTTTCGCAGCGAAAAAAAAGACCGCCGTATTGCCTTATCAGAACGCAAATCTGCCCATCGAAGAACGCCTGCGCGACTTGATGAGCCGCATGACGCTCGAAGAGAAAATCGGGCAGTTGCGCTGTACGATGGCGTGGAATTACTACGAATTAAAGGAAGAAAAGGGAAGTGAAAAGGGAGTGAAAGGGAAGAAAAAAGTTCCTGTGCCGTCGGAATCGTTCAAAAAAGACATTGCCGAGGGAAAAATCGGGATGCTTTGGGCAACTTTCCGCGCCGATCCATGGACACAGAAGTCGTTGGAAAACGGACTGACGCCCGAACTGGCGGCAATGGCGGCCAACGCCTTGCAACGATACGTGAAAGAGCACACGCGCTTGGGAATCCCACTGTTTCTCGCCGAGGAAACACCGCACGGCCACATGGCCATCGGCACGACCGTTTTCCCGACGGGTTTGGGCATGGCGGCCACGTGGTCGCCTGAAATAATTGAGCGCGTCGGCAAGGTCATCGGCAAGGAAATTCGCTTGCAGGGCGGCCATATCAGCTACGGTCCAGTGCTCGACATTTCGCGTGATCCGCGATGGTCGCGCGTCGAGGAATCCTACGGCGAAGACCCCGTGCTCACGGGCGAACTCGGTGCGGCGATGGTTCGCGGATTGGGCGGTGGCGACCTCGCGAAACCCTACTCCACGCTCGCCACGCTCAAACATTTCATCGCCTACGGAACGACCGAAGGCGGACAAAACGGCAACCAGACCGTGCTTGGGCCGATGGAACTTCATCAGCATTTTCTACCGCCGTTTCGCAAGGCAATCGAGGCCGGTGCGCTGTCGGTGATGACCAGTTACAACTCGTGCGACGGCATTCCCTGCACGAGCAACGAATACCTACTCACCGACGTGTTGCACGACCAATGGGGCTTTCGCGGTTTCGTGGTCAGCGATTTGTTCAGTATCGACGGAATCGCCGGTATGCGCGTCGCCCGAAACAATCTGGAGGCTGGAATCATGGCGTTGAAGGCGGGTGTGGATGCCGACCTCGGAGCGAATGCGTTTGGGAAAATTCAGGAGTTAGGGAGTAAGGAAGTGAAAGAGTTAAGTAATGATGAATTTCGGGTTTTGGAACATGAAATCGACCGCGCTTGCGAGCGGATTCTCCGTCTGAAATTCGAGATGGGACTTTTTGAAAACCCTTATATCGACCCGAAAATTGCGAAAACGGAGGTGAGAACGGCGGAAAACAGGAAAATCGCCCTCGAAACCGCCCTTGCTTCGATTACTTTGCTGAAAAACAACGGAATTTTACCGCTGAAAAAGGCTTCGGCGCAGAAATCGGGGATGAAAATTCTCGTCGTAGGACCGAATGCCGACAACCCATACAACCAACTCGGCGACTACACCGCTCCGCAGGCCGACGACAACGTGACAACCGTGCTCGAAGGCCTCCGTGAAAAATTATCAATTGTCAACCAACGGTCGCTGGCCGAAGGGAAACGAAGTTCGACGAAAGTCAAAAGTAATTGTCAATTATCAATTGAATATGTAAAAGGTTGCGCCATCCGCGACACCACCGAGAGTAACATCGCCGAGGCTGTCAAGGCTGCCGAAAACGCCGATGTTATCATCGCAGTTGTGGGCGGTTCGAGTGCGCGTGATTTCAAGACTTCGTACAAGGAAACGGGTGCCGCGAACACCCAAACTTCATCACCCAACAACCAAATTCCAGACATGGATTGCGGCGAAGGTTTCGACCGAGCCACGCTCGGACTTCTCGGTCATCAGAATCGCCTGCTCAGCGAACTGAAAAATACGGGAAAACCGCTCGTTGTGGTCTATATCGAAGGCCGTCCGCTCGACAAAACTTGGGCTGCCGTGAATGCCGACGCTCTGCTCACGGCCTATTATCCGGGGCAGGAAGGCGGAAAAGCCATTGCCGACGTGCTTTTCGGCGACTACAACCCTGCCGGACGACTGCCCATTTCCGTGCCTGTCGATGTCGGTCAACTGCCCGTCTATTACAACAAACGCGCTCCGCGTCCGCACGATTATGTGGAAATGTCGTCGAAACCGCTCTACACCTTTGGTTTCGGCCTGTCATACACCACTTTCAAGTACGAAAATCTGCAAATCGAGGTCGGAAACGAACTCAAAATCTCGTGCGACGTGACGAACACGGGCGATTTCGACGGCGATGAAGTCGTGCAACTCTACGTTCACGATGAAATTGCGTCGGTCGTGCAGCCGCTGATGCAACTCAAAGCCTTCCGCCGCGTGACGATTCCGAAAGGAGAGACCCGTCGCATCGAATTTTCGCTGACGAAAGCCAATCTGAGCATCATCAATGCCCGAATGGAACAAGTTTTCGAGTCTGGCGACTTCCTTTTCATGGTCGGAGCCTCGTCAGACGACATCCGCTTGCAGAAAATCGTGAACATCGATTGATTTCGATGAAAAATGCAATAAAATGACGCGCAAATAGTTATATATAAAAAGAACAAAATGGGTTGGATCAATGGACTTTTCACAGTGCCATCGGCCTTGCAAACGGTCGTTGTGCTGTCGCTGATTTGCTCGCTGGGACTTGCGCTCGGCAAGGTTCACATCGGCGGCATTTCGCTCGGCGTGGCCTTCGTGTTTTTCATCGGAATCTTGGCAGGACACATCGGTTTGGAAGTCGATTCGCAGATGCTCGACTATGCCCAGACCTTCGGTTTGGTGGTGTTCGTCTATATGCTCGGACTGCACGTCGGTCCGAACTTCTTCGGTTCGCTGCGACACGAGGGAATGGAACTGAACCTGTGGAGTTTTGCCATCATCGGATTGGGCACGCTGATGAGCATCGGATTGGCCTCGCTGACGGACGTGAAAATTCCCGACATGGTGGGCGTTCTCTGCGGTGCCACAACCAACACGCCGGCGCTCGGTGCTGCCCAACAAGCACTTTCGGAAATCGGTCTGCCGTCGGGTTCGGCGGCGTTGGCGACGGCTGTCACCTATCCGCTCGGCGTACTCGGCGTGATTATCGTGATGGTGCTGATCCGACGGTTTTTCGTGAAGCCCGAAGACCTCGAACTGCGCCACGAGGACGAAGACAAAACCTATATCGCGCAATATGTCATCGTGAATCCGGCGTTGGACGGGAAAAGCGTCGCGGAAGTGTCGGCTTTGTCGCATCTGCATTTCGTCATTTCGCGAATCTGGCGCGACCGCCAAGTGCTTGTTCCACAGGCAGATACGACGTTGAAACTCCACGACAATATTATGGTGGTGACGAACAAAGATGACGCTTCGGCACTCGAAATGTTGTTCGGCGAGAAGTCCGAAACCGACTGGAACGAGGAGAAAATCGACTGGAATCACGTCGATTCGAAGGTGGAAAGTCGCGTTTTGGTGCTGTCGCGCCGCGTTTTGAACGGAAAACGGCTCGGACAACTGCAACTCCGCCATACTTACGGCGTGAATGTGAGTCGGGTGACACGCGGCGATGTCAAACTGCTTGCGACCGACTCGCTCCGACTGCAATACGGCGACCGACTTGTCGTCGTCGGCGAACCGAAAGCCCTCGACCAAGTGGAAACTTTCCTCGGAAACGCCGTGCAGACGCTCCACGAACCGAACATTGCGGCCATTTTTCTCGGCATCATCCTCGGTTTGGCTTTGGGCACGATTCCCCTGTCGCTGCCGGGAATGTCGGCACCCGTCAGACTCGGTCTTGCCGGCGGTCCAATCATTATGGGAATCATCGTCGGCTCACTTGGTCCTCGCGTCCATTTCATCAGTTACACCACGCGCTCCGCCTCGCTGATGCTCCGTCAGTTGGGGCTTTCGCTCTACTTGGCCTGCCTCGGCCTCGATGCCGGTCGCGATTTCTTCCAAACCGTGATGCGTCCCGAAGGTTTCCTGTGGATTGGCTTGGGCTTCGTGCTGACCGTCGTTCCCGTCACGATTGTCGGTCTTGCCGCCTTGCACACGCGCCGCTACGACTACGGCACGATTTGCGGCATTCTCTGCGGTTCGATGGCTAATCCGATGGCTCTCGGCTACGCTGCCGACACCACGAAGGGCGACGCATCGAGCATCGCCTATGCCTCGGTCTATCCGCTTGGGATGTTCATTCGCGTCGTCATCGCCCAAATGCTCATCATTTTCCTCTCGACTTGAGAAAAAATGTTACAAATTGTTATAAATTTCGTCATTTTCTTTGAGTGATGAAGAAAAATATTTACTTTTGCAACCCATTCAAATTCGATGACTAACGAAAAAACGATAACGATGATGAAAAAAATCTTTTTAATCTTGGCGATTGCAGTCGCCATCGCAACGACTGCCGCCGCAACCACCTTCGGGAATCTGATTATCCAGCAAAACGATGGCACAACCTACACGTTTGGCCTTTACGGAGAAGAAGAGTACTGCAATCCCGTTACCATTACGTTTGAAAACGGAAACCTGATTGCGACGCAAAACGGACAGCAGACAACGCTTGAACTGAGCAGTTTGAGCAAGATGTTTTTCGGGGCGACAACTGGCATCCAAACGATTTCCGACGGTTTGGACACGGGCGATGTCTTCGATATGCAAGGTCGTCGCGTGGCTACGAAAATCCACTTGAAAAACCTTCAAAATCAACTTCCGAAGGGTGTTTATATCGTGAAAAACGGCGATAAAACCGTGAAAATGACCATCAAATAAGAAAAAAATAGTCGATTATGAAATATTTATACACCATTCTGCTCGCTGTGCTGACGCTGCCCGTCGGCGCACAGACCGTAACGGTCAAAACCGGTCAAGTGACTTATGTTTACGATGGTTTTAACGTAGGCGACATGCCGTTCACCACCAACGGCACGACGCTCACCATCGGAGGAAAGACTTTCAACGTTGCCGATGTTACGAACATTTTGGTCGATTTCTCGTCAATCAAAGACGATGTTGTCGATGTCAAATACAACGGTTCGACGGCTTCGGTCGTCGTGTCGGGCAACATTGCGCGATACCTCACCGTGACGGCTTCGGGCGCGGATGTCAGCGTCGTTCAAGACCCGCTGCTGCAAAGCGAGGTGACTTACACGCTGTCGGGTTCGTCGTCGAACGGTTCGTTCACCACCAGCGGCGATTTCAAGAACACCATCAACCTCAGCAACCTGACGCTGACGAGTACGAATGGTCCTGCCATCAACATCCTCAACGGAAAGGCGAACCACATGAACATCGCCGGTGAAAACACGCTGAGCGACGCTGCTGGCGGCACTCACACCGCCACGCTCTACTTCGACGGCCATCCGACCATCGCAGGCACGGGAACGCTCACGCTCCACGGACTGACAAAGCACGCGCTCGCCACCGATGAGCATTTCCACTTGACGGGCGGAACCATCAACGTGGCGCAGGCCGCAGGCGACGGTTTCCACGTGAATGAACGCTTCCAGATGGACGGCGGAAAAGTGAACATCACGGCGGCTGGCGACGGCATCGATGTGGAATTTCGCGGTGTGAACAAAGGCACGAAAGACCAATACGCGAAAAACGGTTTTATTGAACTGAACGGCGGAGTTCTGACCGTTTCGACCGCTGGCACGGCGACGAAAGCCATCAAAGCCGATAGCACAATCGTCCTCGCAGGCGCAACCGTCACGGCGACGACCTCGGGCAATTCGACTTACGACGCCGTGAAAAAAGACACGTCGAGTCCTTCGGCTGTGAAGGCCGGCGGTGCCTTCAATATGACGAGCGGAACGCTCACCGCCACAAGCACCGGCACGGGTGGAAAGGGCATCAACGCCACCGACGACGTAACGATTTCTGGCGGAATCGCCTACGTTACAACGACGGGTTCGCTCTATCAGTATAGCGACAAACTCGACACGAAGCCAAATGGCATCAAAACCGATGCGAACATCATCATTTCGGGCGGAAGCGTCTATGTCTGCGCAGGCAACAACGACAGCAAATCGACCTCTTTCAAGCCCGGCAACGACGGCGTTTTCCTCATCAACGGCGGCAATGTGATGGGTGTTTCGGTCAAGAAACCGACCGTCAGCACTTCGTCGAAGCAGGCTTCAAAGAATTACACGAAGGTGAACGTGGTTGGTGGTCAGACGCTGAGTTACGACGGTTTGGAATACACCGTTCCAAGCATCTACAACAACTCGTCGGCCAATGTTGTCGTGTCGAAAGGCGCTACGTCGGTATTTTCAGGAGCACCGCGTCGTTTTTGACACGAAATCCTTGACAAACGGTATTTTTTCCAAGGGCAAATCGTGGTGGACAATGTGCGCCACGAAAGCCCCAACCATCACCGTATTGACCATCAGCGAGGCCCAGATGGGCAGTTTTTCGCGTCCGAAAATCATCACGGCAGTGAAAAGCGCTGCGATGGCGACATAGACGGCCATCGACTTGAGCGGATAGCGAATCGGATAGTATTTTTGTCCGACGAAATAGCTCAGCAGCATCGCCGTGAGATAGCCCGCAAAACCGCCCCACGCGCAGGCGATGTAGCCGTAGCGCGGCACGAACAGGATGTTCACGGCAAACAACACGGCACAGCCGATGCCGGAAAGCACCGCGCCCCAGATGGTTCGGTCGGTGAGTTTATACCAGAACGACAGGTTGAAATAAACGCCCATCATAATTTCGGCGGCCATCACGATGGGCACGACGCGCAGTCCGACCCAATAATCGCTTGCGATGAGGAGTTTGAAAAGGTCGATGTAGCCGACGACCACGAGAAATGCCAGCAGCGTGAAAATCAAGAAATATTTCATCGCCGAGGCGTAGTATTCCTTTGAATCTTTGTCTTGCGACCTGCCGAAAACAATGGGTTCGTAGGCGAAACGGAACGCCTGCGTAATCATCGCCATAATCATCGCAATCTTGAAAACGGCGCCGTAGATGGCGAGTTGTTCCTTCATATCGGCTGACTTGTAGAGATAGGGGAACAGCATTTTGTCGGCTGTCTGGTTGAGTACGCCGGCGATGCCGAGAACGAGAATCGGCCACGAGTACGACAGCATCCGCTTCATCAGCGCGACGTCGAAACCGTTTCGGAAACCGCGCAGTTCCTTTCCAAAAAAGAACGTGATGGTCGTCGTGCAAATCAGGTTGATGATAAATGCCGTGCGTGCGTCGTGTCCGCCTAAGACGAGGTAATAGAAGCAATTCAACGCCATATTCATCGCGATGAAAAGAAACTTTAACGAGGCGAATTTAATCGGTCGTTTTTGGTAGCGCAGATAGGCGAAGGGAATACTCTGGAACGCGTCGATGGCGACAACGGTGAACATACAGGCGATGTATTCGGGATGGTCGCCGTATTGCATCAGATTCGCGATGGGTTGCAGGAAAAACATCGTCAGCACGAGGAACAACAGCGAGGTTGTTCCCACCATCCAAAGTGTCGTGGAATAGACTTTTTCGGCCTGTTCGCCCTGTTTGTTGGCATAGCGGAAGAAGGTCGTTTCCATTCCGTAGGTCAAAATGACGAGCAACACAGCCACGTAGGCATAAACATTGGTAATCACGCCGTATTCGCCGCTTGCCGCCGACATTCTCTGCGTGTAAATCGGCACGAGCATATAGTTCAAAAATCGTCCGACGATGCTCGACAAGCCGTAGATGGCGGTATCTTTCAGCAAGCCCCCTAACTTAGGGGGTTGGGGGTCTCGACTATTATTCATATTTTATCCAAAGAACATAAATGCTATAAAAATTGCTGCTATGATTCCTGCCAAATCAGCCAACAATCCGCAGGCAACGGCGTGGCGCGTATAGCGGATGCCGACAGAACCGAAATAGACGGCGAGAATGTAGAAAGTCGTGTCGGTGCTGCCTTGGAAAATGCACGACAATCGACCCACAAACGAGTCGGCACCGTATTGCGTCATCGCATCGACCATCATTCCACGCGCTCCACTGCCCGACAACGGCTTCATAATCGCCGTCGGCAAAGCATCGACAAACGAAGCGTTCACTCCAAAAAGATTCACAAGCCATTTCACGCCCTCAATCAGCCAGTCCATCGCACCCGAAGCACGGAAAACCGCGATGGCAACGAGGATGGCGACGAGATAGGGAATGATTCGCACAGCAGTCGTAAAACCTTCCTTCGAGCCCTCGATGAAAGCGTCATAGACATTCACTTTTTTCCGCATCGCGGCCAAGATGAAACCGACGATAATCGTCATCAGCAGAATCGATGCGGCGGAAATGCTCACCGTGTTCATCATCGCCGAATCCAAGCGACTGAAACCCCAGATGATCGCCGCTACGACGGCACTCACGCCGAGCATCGTCAGCAACATCGTGCGATTCAGCAAATTGATGCGCTGATAGAGCGAAGTGACGATGATTCCTGCCAAAGTCGCGAAGAATGTCGCCAAGAGAATCGGCACGAAAACGTCGGTCGGCTGCGCCGCTCCCATCTGGGAGCGATAGGCCAGAATCGACACGGGAACGAGCGTCAGACCCGACGTGTTCAGCACGAGAAACATAATCATCGGGTTCGTCGCCGTCAGTTTCAGCCGTTCAGCTTCTGCCTCGGAAATTCCTTCCTTCATCCTTATTCCTTCATCCTTAATCTGATTCAACTGCTCCATCGCCTTCAGTCCGAGCGGCGTGGCGGCATTGTCGAGTCCCAGCATATTCGCCGCGATGTTCATAAAAATACTGCCCGTCGCAGGGTGATTTTTCGGAATTTCGGGAAACAACTTCGTGAAAATCGGCGACAAAATCCGCGCCAAAGCGTTCACCACGCCGCCTCGCTCCCCGATTTTCATCACGCCGAGCCACAAGGCCAACATTCCCGTCAGTCCGAGCGAAATCTCAAATGCGTTTTTCGACGAGTCGAACGTCGAGTTCATCAACGCCGGAAAAACCTCCGTGTCGCCGAAGAAAACCAACCGAATCAGCGCAATGCCGAATGCAATCAGAAAAAATGCTATCCAAATATAGTTTAGTACCATCCGTGCTTCAAAATTAAAGGTTTTAAAAGACTGCTGCGCAAGCCCTTTTGATATCAATCAACTTTGCCAACAGACCCTTTTTCTGCCTCGCCACAGACATATTGTAGCGAGTCTGCATGTTGATGAGCAGTTCGGGATTGATACCGAGAGCCGCCTCCATCATCAGCGCGAAATCCGTTGTCACAGGGCGTTTGCCGTTCAGTATTTCGTTGAGTTGCGTATAAGGCACGGACAGCACTTCCGAGAATTTCTTCTGAGAAATTCCCCTTGCCTCCAACTCTTCTTTCAAAACATCTCCGGGATGTGTCGTCGTTCTGTTCATCATTCTTTTATTGATAATGGTTTGTAATGTCGGTTACGGTGCAAATGGTTACGACAGGTTCAGTCCCTTCCTGCCTGATTTTGAACTCCAAACGATAGTGGTAATCTATGCGAATAGAGTAAAAACCATTGGCCAGAGCCTCGAAGTTTAGCGAATTAAACACGAACAAATCCTCTATGCGCGTCGCAGCCATCAGCGTATCGATGCGCTTCTGGTATTTCGCAACGACAGGCTTCTGGAAACGATACTTTTTGTTCGTGCACTTCCCTTGATTGTAAAGCTCTTCGAGATAGTCCTTTTCGTATTCTACAACCATATAGCTTTTTATTTGCCTGCAAAAGTAAACATATTTTTTGAAATTCACAAATTTAGTGAAGTTTTTTTGTCCAAAAAGTGTTTTGACTATAAATGTTGAATTTGAAGCAAAAAGTGCTTTTTTAAGAGTTTGATTTTACATATTCGCCCATTTCTTTGGGCAATTCTGTTTCCGTTTACTCAAAATTTAGTACCTTTCAATAAGGTACTCACGTTACGAAAGTAAAAAGAAAAACTTTTCTTTTGTATTTTGCTCACTTATTTGTACCTTTGCACGCGAATTATAATTCTTTTTCCAATTGAAAACATTTGAAGAACTTGGCGTTAGCGAACAAATTCGACGCGCCATCAGCGAACTGGGCTTCGAACAGCCCATGCCTGTGCAGGAACAGGTGATTCCGTATTTGTTGAATGGAAGCCCCACCCCCAACCCCTCCCCAGAAGGAGAGGGGAGTAACAAATCTGAAGCCTCCCCTTCGGGGGGAGGTTTGGAGGGGGCATCCGACCTCATCGCCCTCGCACAAACGGGAACGGGCAAGACGGCGGCCTTCGGCATTCCGCTCTTGCAGACACTCGACATCGACAACCGACAGACGCAGGCGTTGATTCTGAGTCCGACGCGCGAACTGTGCCTGCAAATCAGCGACGACCTGAAGGATTTCGCGAAATACCTGCCGGGCGTGCATATCGTGCCGGTCTATGGCGGCACGTCGATTGTGCAGCAGATGCGGTCGTTGCAGCACGGAGCGCAAATCATCGTGGCGACGCCGGGCCGCCTCATCGACCTTGTCAATCGCAAGAAAGCCGACCTAAGCAACGTGCATAAAATCGTGCTCGACGAGGCCGACGAAATGCTGAACATGGGCTTTTCGGAGAGCATCAACGAGATTTTCGAGCATCTGCCCGAAGAGCGCAACACGCTGATGTTCTCGGCGACGATGAGCCGCGAAATCGAGCGCATCGCCAAGACTTATCTCCACAACCACCGCGAAATCGTCATCGGTTCGCGCAACGAGGGCGCGGAACACGTGAACCACATCTATTATCTCGTGCACGCGAAGGACAAATACCTCGCGCTGAAGCGAATCGTCGATTTCCATCCGCGCATTTTTGCCATCATTTTCTGTCGCACGAAGGTCGAAACGCAGGAAATTGCCGACAAACTCATCAAGGACGGCTACAACGCCGAGGCACTGCACGGCGACCTCTCGCAAGACCAGCGCGACCTGACGATGCAGAAATTCCGTCAGCACACGGTGCAACTGCTCGTGGCAACCGATGTGGCGGCTCGCGGACTCGACGTCGATGACCTGACGCACGTCATCAACTACGGACTGCCCGACGACATCGAAAACTACACGCATCGTTCGGGACGCACGGGACGCGCAGGCAAGAAAGGCACTTCCATCAGCATCATCCACACGCGCGAAAAGCACAAAGTTCGGCAGATCGTGAAGGAAATCGGCAAGGATTTCATCGACGGAACGCTGCCCACGCCGCAGGAAATCTGCACGAAACAACTCTATCGCGCGATGGACAAAATCGAGAAAGTCGATGTCGATGAAGAGCAGATTGCGCCGTTTATGCAGGAAATCAACCGCCATTTCGAGTATGTCGATAAGGAGGACCTCATCAAGAAAATCGTGTCGATGACTTTTGGCCGATTCCTCGCCTACTACGCCGATGCGCCCGAAATCGAAAAGCCGTCGTCTTCGAGGAAAGAAGAAGGTGAAAAACGGAAGAAAGGCGGCTCGCGAAAGCCCGAAAAAGGCTATACGCGACTGTTTATCAACCTCGGAAAAGCCGACGGATTCTATCCGGGCGAGGTGATGCAGATGCTGAATCGGCGCGTGGGCGGTCGGCAGGCGGTCGGTCACATCGACCTATTCTCGAAATTCAGCTATTTCGAAGTGCCGACGCAGGACGCGGAACACGTGATGCAGTCGCTGACGGGAACTTTGTATAAAGGTCGGGAAGTGCGATGCAACCGTGCCGACGAAAAATCCCCGAATTCATCGGCGAAAGAAAGCCGAAAACCGCGAAATTCAGCGAAAAAATTCGACCGAAAAGGCCCGAAAGACTTCACAAAAGACTATCCGAAAGATTTTACACGCGATTTTGCAGGCGGAGGACGAAAAAAAGGACAAAAATCTTCAAAAAAGCGCGATTTCATCGATGATTTTTCGGCTCCGACGGGTGACTGGCGCGAATTGATGAAGCCGAAAAAATGGGATTTCAAGGGCGATGAACCCGACTTTTCGGAGGAAGGTTGGGCACTGAGGAAACCGAGAAAAAAAGTAAAAAAGTAAAATTAGTGAAGTTTGAAGAGAAAAATGCATTTGGCTTAACTTCTTTAACTTCTTAACTTCTCTAACTTCTTTAAAACATGAAAATTGGTACGATTGATTTCGGAGAGCGACCGCTGTTTCTGGCACCGATGGAGGATGTTACGGACATCGGTTTCCGCCATCTCTGCAAGCGTTTCGGCGCGGCGATGGTCTATACCGAATTCGTGTCGGCTGAGGCACTCGTGCGCTCGGTGAAATCGACCGTCAGCAAACTCACGATCAGCGACGAGGAACGGCCTGTCGGCATCCAAATCTACGGTCGCGATGTGCCGCAGATGGTCGAGGCTGCGCGCATCGTCGAGGAAGCCCGACCCGACATCATCGACCTGAATTTCGGCTGTCCCGTGAAGAAAGTCGCGTCGAAAGGCGCAGGCGCAGGGATGCTTCGCAACATTCCGCTACTGCTCGACATCACGCGCGAGGTCGTCAAGGCCGTAAAAACGCCCGTGACCGTGAAAACGCGCTTGGGTTGGGATTCGGAACACTTGATTATCAACGAGTTAGCCGAACAACTGCAAGACTGCGGCATCCAAGCCCTGACAATTCACGGTCGCACGCGCTCGCAAATGTACACGGGCGAGGCCGACTGGACGCTCATCGGCGAGGTGAAACGAAATCCGCGCATCCAGATTCCCATCATCGGCAACGGCGACATTCGCTCGCTCGACGAGGCCGACGCCGCCTTCGACCGCTATGGCGTCGATGCCGTGATGATTGGTCGCGCCACCTTCGGTCAACCGTGGATTTTCAGTCGAAAATCGCTCACCATCGACGAAAAAATCGACATTTTAAGGGAACAATTGCTCATCAATATTCAGCGGATTACCGAAATGAAGGGCACGAAAGACGACACGAAAAAACGCCGTTCCAACGAATATCGCGGCATCCTCCACACGCGCCGCCATCTCGCCGCATCGCCTGTGTTTAAAGGGATTCCCGACTTCCGCCAAACTCGTATCGCAATGCTTCGCGCCGAATCTGCCGACGAACTTCTCACGATTCTCGAGCAATGTCGTGAACGAATCAAACAACTATGATTATTTTTTCAACAGCGATTCCACTTCCTTGATCAAATTGTCGGTGGAATAGGCGTTTCCGACGACTCGACCATCGTGAAAGACGACATTGTCGCCAATCGACGACAAACCGAGTTGTTTCACCACGTTTCCGTCGAAAAATTTGTTGTCGAACAGCACGGGACAGGTGATGGAATCGCGCCTCAGCACGTTGCGGCACTCGTCAAAATTGCCGTCCAACAACACCGACATCACTTGAAGCCGACCGCCCGAATTGCGACGCAGTCGATTGAGCCGCCGCAACTGGTTGATGCTCTCGGGATGCCACGACGCGCAGGTCGTCACAACGCTCACACGCGCCGTTTTCAACGTACTCGACGACACGCTTTTCCCGTCGATGTCGCGACCCGAAAACGACGGCATCGCACTGCCTTTTTTCGTATTTTTCAGGCTTTTCGCCGTCGCGTGGAGGCGTTTCAGCGACAGATTTTTCGGTTGTTTTTCCATCATCGCCGCCAACAGTCGTTCCGCCGTCGCATAGTCGGGCGAAAGGCTCTGCATCAGGTGGCGACGGACGATATAGACGCTGGCTTCGGAATCGAGATGGTCGCTGGCAAACTGCTCGGCGAGTTTCTGAATTTCCGCCGGCGACGATTGCAGAGTTTGTTTGCGGAAAGCCGTCATCAGTTCGTTGGCATCGGTGCCCTCGGCTTCGAGTTCTTTCAGGCTCGACGCATCGGCTTTCACCTCGACCGACGCGCCCGGCTCGGCAAAAATCGGCTGTTCGGAGAAGTTCGGGAACACGAGAATGAACGTTGTCGGCGTTTCGCAGGGCGTTTCATAGACGAAGCGACCGCGCTCGATACGAATCGTATCGACCTCGGCTAGTCCGCCGTCGAGTCCATAAACGTAGAATTCGCCTTGATTCAGGTTCTTGAACTTGCCTTTGAGTTTGAAACGCTCGCCACCGCCGCCGCAAGCCACGAAAACAAGGCAGAAAAAGAACAAAACGGCCTTTTTCATCTGTTTTCAGGCTTTATTTCAGAAATTGGAACTCCAAATCCTTGTCGGCGTAGTTTTTCAGCGTCGAGTCAAGGCGAAGCGCCTCTTTCAAGTATGATTCTGCGGCAAATTTATTGCCTCGGCGAGCCGCCACGATTGCGTGGAGATAACTCGTCAGCGCGTCGGGATTCTTGATTTTGTCGAGCGTCTGAATCGCACCTTCGTAATTCTTGTTCAGCAGTTGGGCGAGGGCTGCGCTGTTGCTGACAGAGCCGTCGAAATTGGCTTCCGCCTGTGCGAAATTGCCTTTTGCGAGATTCAGATTGCCCAATGCTTCGCCGAAACCGTTGGCTCCGATGGCATTCGCGATGTTCGTTTCAGCCTCAGCCAATTTGCCATTTTTCAGCGCAATCAAGCCTAAGTTTGCGAAAGCCTCTGGAGCCTTTTTGTTCACGCGAAGAGCCTGCTGCAAATACTGGTCGGCCTTCGTTTCGTCGCCTGCGTTGAAGGCCAAGACAGCCAAGTTGTTCAGCGCACGATAGTCCTTGTCCCAATATTGCGCCGTTTTCTTGTAAATCGCCTCTTTTTCGACGAGATTGTCGGTCAAAGTGGCGGCATAGAGCATTTCATCGACGCTCAGTTTCGTGGCGTCTGCGGCGTATTGCTGCTTGATTTGCTCGTCGCTGCGCCCCACGACATCGTAGTTAATCGTCATTCGGGCACGGCGAAGTTCGGGCAGAATGCCGTCGGCCAACTCGCGGAACGCCGCACTCATATTGCGAATCTGCTGCTCACGCTGTTCGGGGTCTTTATACATCGACAAAACGCGCAGAATCACGTCCTTGTCCTGAATGTTCGAAGCCTGAACGAGTTGCTGGAAGCCTTCCCAGTCCTGCGCCGTGTAGCGGGCATCGACAGCGGCATCCACGCGCGTCTGCTTCAGCGTCTGCTGCACGTATTGTTCGGAAGCGTCCTGACGCTTGCCTGCCAGACGGTCGTTGAACTCGAAACCGCCTTCGGGCGAAGCGTAGGCAGCCACTTCCACGTTCTTGATGGCGAGTTTTTCGCCACGATCGGCATTGATTTTCTGCAAAAGGCGAACAAATTCCTGCACCGAGTTGTTTTTCAACTCACTCTGGCGCAAAACTGCCTGATTCACAAGGAATTTCACCGTCGCGTCGTACTTCTGCGAACTGATGCGCTGGAACGAGTCGGGAGCCAGACAGCCACCGCCGTTCATCATCGCCTGCTTGTAGAGTTCGCTCGTGGCAATCACGCCCGTGGCGACCTTCACAGCCGGAATACTGACCTGCTTCTTGCCCAGTTTGGCGAGGAAAGTCAGGTACATTTCACTCTGCTGCATTTCGGGTACGTAGTCGAACTGGGTTTTCATCGTGTAATGACCGCCCAAGCGATAGGAAATCGTCTGGTCGTTACCCATCACCTTCTCGCCCTGAAACGTGGCGGGAATGCCCTGAGCCACTTGCCCGTTGCCATAGCGCAGTTCGGGAATCACCGTCACTTGCGCGTTGCGCTTCATATATTTTTCGGGGAATTTTCCGTTGATGGTAGCCGGAACTTTGCCGCCCTGCGTTTCCAACGGATTGGGCGTCACTTCAAAATTGTCAGCCGACAGAGCGCCGAGCTTTGAACACGATGTAAAAACAAAAACGATGGCTGTTGCGACAGCAAAAATTAGATTCTTACGCATAAAAATAAAGATTTAAAAATTTGGGTGCCGCGAGCGGGACTCGAACCCGCACAACCATCACTGGTCAAGGGATTTTAAGTCCCTCGTGTCTACCAATTCCACCATCACGGCATGGAAAATTCGTCAATGAACGCTGTTTTGAACTGCAAAGGTAACGCTAATTCCGCGAATTTCCAAAGAATTTAATTTTTTTTAAATCATATTGATCACTTTCAGTTCACCATTGGGACCGCTCGTGGAAGCTGGATAGCGTTCCATTTTCTTGCCGCCGTCGCCTTTTACGATATAGCCACCGTAGTTCATGTCGTATTCGCGCTGACAAGTGTTGCAGACAGCCATTCCATCACTTGTCGTGTGCAACGGAAAACTCCGAATCGGAACGCGCGAATCGTCAAAACAGTTGGGACATTCGCGGTCGAAGGCATAGAAGATAAGGTCGGTCTGTTTGCCGTAGCCGACAATCAGGCCATTGTTCATTCCGAGTTTCAGAGTTCGTCTTTGGTCGATGGCATTGAAAATTTTCTTGCTGGAAGTGTTTCGGTTACTGGTGAATATGAAATAACGCGCACCGTCTTGCATTGTATGGGTTACGGTCGCAAAAACGCCTGAATAGGGTGTCATTGCCGAAAGGAGCGTTGCGTCGTTGTGCACCGCATTGTCAAAAACGAAATAGCAGGGTTTCGTGC
>JAFYJH010000087.1 GCA_017538195.1 Prevotella sp. | reverse complement strand
CGAATACCAGTCGCCGACAGATTCTTCACTCTTCATTCTTAATTCTTCATTTAACGAAGTGGTTTCATCCCCGAAATCCAACACAATCGCCTTCGCGCTATTCGGCAAATCGCCTGCCGTCAGACCGTTTTTCAGGCGGAAGAAGCCTCGGAAGGCGTTCACTTTCATGTCGCTGCCCGGATAGTAGAGTTTGCTGTCGCCGCCCATGTAGAGCACCGTGCGGTCTTGCGCCGTGAGACTCTCAATCGAATAGCAGCCGACGAAATCGACGCAATCGGTTTCGACGGCAGGCGTTACAGGTCGATGGACTCTTACTTTCCTAAATATCGGATTTGTGATGTTATCGCCCGAATCCCAACGAACGATATAAGCGGTTCCGTATTCAATGGACGAAACAGTTTCAAAGTTCATCGTGAGCGTCCGTGTTGAAGTCTCATAACTCGACGAAACAAGTTTTTTCACCGTCGCATCTTCCAACGGCGTTCCTGTAAAGTCGTCTAAGTTGAAGGGCAGGCAGAGCGTGTTCCACCGACCATCTCGGTAAAGTGTGCGGTCTTGCAATACCACGTCGTAGGCTTCTTCGTTGATTCTGGCTGCGTTGATGCGGAGGTGGTTGTAGCCGTCGGAATCGTCGTCGCGAAGCGTAACACCGAGCGTGTTTTCTTCATAGTTGCCAATGATGGGTGTAATAGAGCCTTCTACCTCAGAAGTCGCGCCTGTAAAGACTATAGTATTATCATAAAAGGTTAATGGTACGCTAAGGGCACCGAACCGTGATATATAGCCATCTTCAGCAACTTTTTCCAAAGGACGCCAATCCCATGTGTCGTATGCTCCTACAGGCGTAGCGGTGGCTCTTATCTTAATTATTTGACTTTCCTTGAGCGTCATGAAATCTGGAGTAAAGACGACTCCTGTGGCCGTAGGAAAGTTGAGGTCTTTGGAGGGAAAGTCTTGAATATTTTTTTTATAGAATTGCATATCAACTGCTCTTCCTAAATCTTCCCTAACATAAACGATGAAGAAATCAGATTCAATATTCGGGAAATCATCAGCAAAAAAAATCGCTGGATTTCCATTTAACCTACATACATAGTTTTCTTGTCTCATTAAAAACGGCGGGTCTTCGGGATTCTGCTTGTACACGTGAAATACTCCCTTTTCAGAATTACCGACGCGACAATAGAGCGCATCCTTTCCGTTGATATTGACACGTGCCATTTCGATACTACTTCTACTTTCGCACACATCCACCTCTTGTACGACCTTGAACGTGTTTCCCGCATCGGTCGTGACGGTGCCAGTGAAGATGACATAGCCTTCGGAATAGGTTTTCACTTTACATTCAGCCGTCGAGCCATTGATAGTCGTTTCCGTCACTTTGGCCACAGCATGGTTGTCGGTACGCCATTGAATGCTTGCGATTCGCTCGGTGGTATTCCAAGGCAATAGCATCAGACTAATCGTATTTTCTTCACTTGGACCCATGTAAATAAAATCTCCGTAGTTCAATACGGCTTCCGTTGCGGGATTTGAAGAATCGCCTTTCGCCGTCGTCGCTATCGCGAGCAGCGCGAAAATTGCTGTTAAAATTCTTGTTTTCATTTTTTTAGAAATTTAGGAGTTAAGGAGTTACAGGAGTTAAGGAGTTCAGACAAATGCTATTCTCACTTCACACTCCACACTCCTCACTTCACACTTCACACTTCACGAAATTCAATCGTCCCAAATGTTGCGGAATTCCGGCGCATAAGCCGGTCCGTTGCCCTCGCCGCCATAGCCGGGACCATCGTCGCCGGAGCCGCCGTCGTTGATGTTTGTGATACTGCCGCTGTCGAGAAGTTGTTCCATCTCAAGACCGCGAACCCGAATTTCGGGGGTTGAATAAAGTTGCTTTTTCATAATGTTTAAAATTTTTAGGAGTTACAGGAGTTTAGGAGTTACAGGAGTTACAGACAAATGCTATTCTCACTCCACAACCAACGGTCGCTGGCCGAAGGGAAAAGCAATCCTCACTTCACGATTTTACCTTTATTTAATTACTACTTTTTTACCTTTTATAATATAAATTCCTTTCGCCGTCGGCTCACCGCTGAGTTTCCGACCATCAATCGAATACCAGTCGCCGACAGATTCTTCACTCTTCATTCTTAATTCTTCATTTAACGAAGTGGTTTCATCCCCGAAGTCCAGCACAAACTCCCCGATTCCCTTCGCGTTGCCCGTGCCAGAAGGCTCGCCTGCCACGAACTCGCGCAGTTGGAAGAACGCACGGAAGGCATTGATCGTGATGCTGTTTTTCGGATAGTAGAGTTTGCTGTCGCCGCCCATGTAGAGGAATTCCTTCCTGTAGTCGTATTCGACGGTGAACGGGTCGTAAGTTCCATAGAAGAGGATGCCGCCCTCGAACAAGTCGAGAACGCGGATGCCGTCCTCCAAATACACGTTCTCAAACACGGGATTGACAATGTCTTCGGCTGCCGCCCACCGCACGATGTACGGCACATTCGGCTGAATCTCCGTAACAGGCGCGAATTTCAGCGTGAGCGTACCGTTGCTGTAGGCGCACTCGTCGGGAACCAACTCACGCACATCGGCATCTTCCAAGGGCGTACCGTCGAACGAGGACAAGCCAAACGGCAGCATCAGCGTATTCCAGTGGCCTTTCTTGTATAACGTGCGGCCTTCGATTTTCACATTGACATTACCCACCTGCTCACCCAGATTCGCCTGAATCCGCATATAGTTTTTATTCTCCTCGTTGCTGTCGTCGTCGAGCAGCACGATGAGCGGGGAAATCTTGACATATTTATATGTGGAGCTGCTGCCGCCGAGCGCGTCTGTTCCGTTCCACGCCGCCGAGCCGCTCCCATATACGTTCTCACTTACTATGACATAGGGCGTGGGATTGTAGCCGGAAAGTTCCGGGTTCGGATACAACGCCCACATACTGCCCGACGCCTCTACCGTTCCGCCGTTTACAAGAATATCACCACGCGCAGAATAAATGCCGAAGGCGCTTCCTTTGGCAACGACAGTACCCCCGACCACAGTCACATCCTTTTGCACATAGACACCGTAGCTATCTGCCGAAATGGTGAAGTCGCCGTTCAGCGTCAGACTGCCGGGCGCGACCTGAATGCCCATATCAACAGTATTGTCCGACAGGACAGCGTCGCCCTCAACCGTCAGATCGATACCTTCGGCGGTGATAAGCGCACCCACGGTGCTGCCGGTCACGCCGGTGACATTTTCAAGGGTCAATGTGTTGGTGGCGGGGTCGAAGGACGCTTTCGCATTCTCTCCGATTACGCCGGGAATGTCATCCTTGTTGGTTTCATCCACCTGCGTATCGCCGACCCAAAGGTCATATTTGACGGGCGCTGCATTGATCGTGATCGACAATGCTTGAGGATCACTGGTGCCATAAAGGCTTTGAGCTGTCACACTAAAATTGAACGTTCCGGTTTTGACGGGCGTTCCGGTGATCCGTCCATCGTTGCCCAGACTTAATCCATCCGGCAGCGTGCCGGAGACAACAGTCCAAAAATCTACATTGTTTAACGCTTCTAATTTCTCCTCATAGGCGGTCTTTTCTGTTCCGGGCGGCAGGGATGTTGTCGTAATCTGCGGCGGTGCTGCGGTCCAAAACTCTGCCTTGACTGTGACTGCTCTGGCAGGCATGGTGAAGGAATACTCATATCCGTTGAATTCATTGACATAGTTATAGGTCTCGTGGGCTAATGCTTCCGCTGTTTTATCCTCTCCGTCCACGGTAAGCTTATGTAGTGAGGTGCCTGTATGCGGTAATATGTTAATATTTACCGTTTCATTTTCTGCAAAGCTATCTTTAGGTACCCCCCAGTAGAGATACGCAACAACCGAACCACCACCTGTCGACGGTTCTTTGACCAGTGTAACGGGGTATTCAACCGTAATGTCCTCATAGGTTGCCGTAAGCGTTACGTCCCGGGCAGGCATGGTGAAGGTGGCTGTCGCGGTGGACGCACTTCCGGATGTAAAGGATAAACCGTCCGCACCGGTCCACTCCTTGAACCGCTTGCCTGTCTGGCCTAATGCCGTGATTGTTACGCTTGCGCCTTCAGTGTATCTTCCGCCGCTACCAAGACCGCCCCCAACAAGTGTAACCAAATAGGTTCTTTCAAACTCCGCTGTGACCGTAACCGCTTCGGCAGGCATGGTGAAGCTTGCCGTATATCCCCCGCCAAAAAGGTTTGGCGAATGTTGGAGCACCGTTCCGTTCATACTCACCTGCTTGAAGGTATAGCCAGACGCGGCATTGATAGAAAGCTTAACCGTTTCTCCCTCGTCAAATTCGGTCTTTCCGCCATTGATCGTGATACTGCCGCCATCCGTCGGATCGCATACGGTGGTGACAGCGTAAGTTTGCGCTTGCGCCTGCGTCGCTATCGCGAGCAGCGCGAAAATTGTTGCTAAGAATCTTGTTTTCATTGTTTCTACGTTTTTGGTTTAGTTTTCTGCGCAAAGATAGAAAAAATTTTTGTCAAAAATTTAAAAAGTTTTATTTATTTAGGCATTTTTAACTAAAAAGTTTGCAAAATGGCGTGATTTCAGTGGGTTTTTACTTGGAAATTCGTATCTTTGCAGCCGTAATCATCAAAAAATAGGACGAAAATGAGGAATTTACTGTTGATTCTCATGCTGATTTGCAGCACTGCCGTTGGTGCTCAGAGCGCGGAACGGCTCTACAACGAGGGAAAATCGTATTACGACCGAGAGAAATATTCCGAGGCTGTGCCGAAGTTGAAGGCGGCTGCCGAAAAGGGTCACAAGAAGGCGCAATATCGCCTCGCTCGCTGCTACGACAAGGGCTACGGCGTGAAGGAGGACGACCAAGCGGCTTTCAGGTGGTATTTGAAAGCGGCGCAGCAGGGCCACGCGAAGGCGCAGTATCAGCTCGGGAAATGCTACAAAAACGGCGAGGGCGTGGAGAAAGACCGCGTGAAGGCTTTTTTGTATTTTACGAAATCTGCCAAACAGGACAATGCCAACGCGCAACTGGCGCTCGGAAAGTGCTATCTGAAGGGCAAGGGCGTGGCTTCCGACCGCGCCAAGGCGACGATGTGGCTGAAAAAGGCCGTGAAAAACGAAAAAGGCGGCAAGGAAATCCTACAGGAACTTCGCGAGGAAGCCGCTTTGGGCGACGAGGATGCGAAATTGATTCTGTCGCTTGTCAAATAAAGTTCTTTTGTCAAATGAGATTCGTTTGGGTTGGATAAAATTGTCTTCAAATAGACTTCAGACAAAAAAAATTGAGGTGGAAAATCGCGTTCCACCTCAATTATTTATTATTTCACGAGAACAACTTTATTTCACGAGAACAACGAGATACTTGCTCGTGGACCAGAACAACTGCGGATTGGTGATGCGCAGCACGTACTGTTTGTTGGCATCCTGCTGGAGCGTGTAACTGCTCGACGGGTGCATGGTCAGCAGGCGGGCCGACTTCGAGTAGAGCTTGATTTCCTTATCGACGCGGATGTCGATTTTCGTGAAATAGCTGTTGTTGAAGTTCGACTGGAGCACACGGTCGCCGCTGTCGAGGATGTGCTGCTCCTTGAGTTCCTTCTTCGTGCCGAAAACGAACCATGCCGTGTTCAACTGCTTGTCTTGCGCGTTGATTGTGTTGGTTTTCTCGTTGCTTTCGGTCGTGAGATTCTCGACATTCGTGTTCAGGTTGTTGATGGTTTCGTCGAGTTCGGCGATGTGGATGTCCTTCGAATCCAGTTCGGAACGGAGTTGCACGAGTTGCTTGTCCTTGTCCTCGAGTTGCTTCAACATGCTTTCGATGGTTTCTTTCAGCCCATCGGCCTTGACGCTGCTCTCGCGCAGTTGCTGTTGCAGTTTTTCGATGAGTTCACGATTCGACTTCATCGTGCTCGAGATGAGTTGGATGTTTTCGCGAATCTGCTGCGCCTTGTCAGTGCGCTCGCCGTCCTTGGCGATGCTCACGCGGTTCTCGGCCAATGCAATCTCGCGGAAACCCTCTTGAATCTGGTTCAGCGTGGTCATCATGTCATTGACCTCGTTGTCCTTCTGGTCGATGATGGCTTGCAACGAGTCGCGCACTGTAGTGTCCTCCACGGGTGCATTGCGACGTTCATCCTTACAACTTGTGGCGAGAATCATTGTCAATGCTGCTGCCACGAAAAAAATCTTCTTCATATTTCCTTTTGTTTTTTGGTTTTTTCTTTTGATTTTACTTTTGAGATTCCAGCCACGACGACGACGATTTCGCCTTTCGGCGGCGTCTGCGTGAAGTGGGCGGTGAGTTCTTCCAACGTTCCGCGCACGCTTTCCTCGTGGATTTTCGAGATTTCGCGGCACACGCTGGCCTGTCGGTCTGCGCCCATCACGTCGGCCAACTGCTGCAAGAGTTTCACGAGGCGATAGGGCGATTCGTAGAAAACCATCGTGCGCGGCTCGTCGCGCAGCGATTCGAGATGGCTTTGGCGACCTTTTTTCTGCGGAAGGAAACCCTCGAAGCAGAAGCGGTCGCAAGGAAGTCCCGAGGAAACCAGCGCGGGCACGAATGCTGTGGCTCCGGGGAGCGTCTGCACCTCGATTCCGGCGGCTACGGCCTCGCGCACGAGGTAGAAACCCGGGTCGCTGATGCCCGGCGTGCCTGCGTCGCTGATGAGCGCCACGTTTTCGCCGGCTTTCAGTCGCTCGACAATCGCCGCCGAAGTGCCGTGCTCGTTGAATTTGTGGTGCGACATCAGTCGGTTTTGAATGTCGAAATGCTTCAGCAGAATGCCCGATGTTCGGGTATCCTCCGCCAGCACCAAATCGGCCTCTTTCAGCAGCCTGATTACGCGCAGCGTCATGTCCTCCATATTGCCCACAGGAGTGGGTACGATATACAACATTCCGTTATTTTCTTGAATATCGGCTGCAAATATAGTCATTTAATCGACACCGACAAAAAAACTGCCGATTTCTTTGCAATTTTTAGCGTCTTGCACAAAATATTAGGAATTCAACATCATCATTTTTAGGTATTTTTCGCTTTTTATGCACTTGAAAAGGTCGTGAAAAATTGTTTTTTGGAAAAATCTTCGTACTTTTGCAGCGAAATGAGATTATCTTTTGCAGCGAAATGAGATTATCGGAACTGAAAACGGGCGAAAAAGCCGTCATCGTGAAGGTGACGGGACACGGCGGCTTCCGCAAGCGCATCGTCGAGATGGGCTTTGTGAGAGGCCAGACGGCGGAGGTGCTGCTCAATGCGCCGCTGCAAGACCCCGTGAAGTACAAGGTGATGGGCTACGAGGTGTCGCTACGACGGCAGGAGGCGGAAATGATTGAGGTCATCACCGAGGAGGAATTTTCGCAACTCGAAGCGACGGGAAACGGCCTCGGGAAAGGGGTTTTCGTGGAACGCGCCGAACACCAGAACGACTATCTCCAACACGAGGCTCTGAAACAGCGCAGAACCATCAGCGTGGCACTCGTGGGCAATCCGAACTGCGGAAAAACCTCGCTGTTCAACTACGCGAGCGGTGCTCACGCGCGCGTCGGCAACTATTCGGGCGTAACAGTCGATGCTGCCGAGGCTCACGCGTCGTTCTACGGCTACGATTTTGAACTGGTCGATCTGCCCGGAACCTATTCGCTGTCGTGCTATTCGCCCGAAGAACTCTACGTGCGCGAACATCTGACGAAAAAGATGCCCGACGTGGTCATCAACGTCATCGACGCGTCGAATTTGGAGCGAAACCTCTACCTGACGACGCAGTTGGTCGATATGGACATCCCGATTGTCGGCGCACTCAACATGTACGACGAGTTCGAGCAACGCGGCGACCACGTCGATTTGCCGACGCTGAGCACGCTCTTCGGAATGCCGCTGATTCCGACATCTTTCAAGAACGGATCGGGCGTGAAGGAACTGTTTCGCGCCGTGATTCAGGTCTATGAGGGCACTTCGCGCGAGGCTCGCCACATCCACATCAACTACGGACACGAAATCGAGGACGGCATCCGCCAGATTCAATCGACCATCCGATGCGGAAAAGCGAACGAGAAATCGCCCTATACCGAGTGTGTTCCGCCCTCGATGAGTACGCGCTACATCGCCATCAAACTGCTCGAAGGCGACAAAGACATCGAAAAAATGGTCGAGAAAGCCTCCCCCAGTGGGGGGAGGTTGGAGGGGGCTTCTTGGCGCAGCCTTCGCGACACCGCAGCCGCCCGTGTGCTCGAAGAGACGAACACCGACGCGGAAACCGCCATCATGGACGCGAAATATGGTTTTATCAACGGCGCACTGACGGAAGCGCAGTTCCGCACGGGCACGAAAAAAGACACTTATCGCACGACGCACCTCATCGACCGCGTCCTGTCGAACCGATGGCTTGGTTTTCCGATTTTCTTCGCCCTACTCTTCCTGATGTTCCACGTCACTTTCGTGCTCGGACAATACCCGATGAACTGGATTGAAATGGGTGTGGAATGGATCGGAAACCTCGTCAGCACGACGCTTCCCGACGGTCCCGTGCGCGATATGCTCGTCGATGGCATCATCGCCGGTGTCGGCTCGGTCATCGTCTTTCTGCCGCAAATTTTGATTCTCTATTTCTTCATTTCACTGATGGAAGATTCGGGCTATATGGCTCGCGCCGCCTTCATCATGGACAAACTAATGCACCGTATGGGACTGCACGGAAAATCGTTCATCCCGCTCATCATGGGCTTCGGCTGCAACGTGCCTGCAGTCATGGCGACGCGCACCATCGAAAGCCGTCGCTCGCGCCTGATTACGATGATGATTCTGCCCTTCATGTCGTGTTCGGCTCGCCTGCCGATTTATATTATGATCACAGGCACGTTTTTCGCCGTCGAATACCGCTCTTTCGTGATGATTTCGCTCTACGCCGTGGGCATTGTCGTGGCGGTCGTCGTCAGTCGGATTTTCTCGCAATTCGTCATCAAGGGCGAGGACACGCCGTTTGTGATGGAACTGCCGCCCTATCGGATGCCGACGGCGAAGGCGATTGGCCGCCACACGTGGGAAAAAGGCAAGGAATATCTGAAAAAAATGGGTGGAATCATCCTCGTCGCCTCGATTATCGTCTGGACGCTCGGCTATTTCGGCACGATGGGCATTGCGCCCTCGATTGAGGAAAGTTTCATCGGCACGATGGGCCACGCCGTCGAACCGCTGTTCGCCTTACAAGGTTTCAACTGGCAACTCGACGTCAGCCTCATCGCAGGCGTCGGCGCAAAGGAAATCGTCGCCTCGACCGTCGGCGTACTCGGCGGCATCGACGGCATCACGCCGCTCACCGCCTATTGCTACCTGCTTTTCGTGCTACTCTACTTCCCCTGCATCGCCACGATCGTCGCCATCAGACACGAAACCAGCTCGTGGCGTTGGGCCATCCTCGCCGCCGTCTATACGACGCTCGTCGCGTGGGTGGTTTCGGCGGCGGTGTATCAAATCGG